>JAQIBJ010000003.1 GCA_027859085.1 Mycoplasmatota bacterium | reverse complement strand
ATTAGTTCCATTTGGATTAATCTAGCTGACCAAAAACCAGGCGCGAAAATCAAAAAGACTTCTTGCCATGATTGAATGAAAAATGCAATGACTGGTAATACTAATATTAAACCAGACATTTTCATAACCACAAAACCTTCAACTTTATTGGTTGAAAAACTATTCACGATTAAAGCAATGCCTGGTGCTTGTAATGCACCTAATATCGCTATAAGTAATATCATCCAAAATGATGATCCTGATAAAAAATTAGTGGTAAGAATTATCACTATAGTGGCTATAAAACCGAATACAAAACTGATTAATAATTTAAACATCACATAGGTTTTAACTGAGATTGGAGTGACTTTTAGACTGAGTAAAACAAAGTCATCTTTATCGTCTAGTAATGTAAATGCGGTGAGTGCACCAAATATAAATCCTGTCATTAGGATGAAGATCATGGACACAATTTCTGGGGCTAGTGATGTTTGTGATACTTGTGATTCTAAATAGGGAATCAAAAAGTATCCAATCACACCTAAGATAATAGGATAGATCATAAAAAATAGATACATTGAATCTCTAAAAATGTTTTTAAGTTCAGTTTTTAAAATTAATTTAAACATAGTTTACACCCCGCTTATTGAAACAGCGTAATTTTTAAAGTTTCTTAAAACCAAGAAACGATAAATTAATAATCCTGAGATTATTAAGTAGCCTAGACTAAAATAATACTTCCAATCAAGAGTAATTGGTTTGAAACTTTGTGTGATAATAATATTGGCTGATTGAATAGGATTGATTAATAGAATATACTCCCAAATATCGCCTGTAAGGACATTAAGCATAAATAGGACTGTTGGTATTAATAAAGCAAAAGAAATCAACATAACCGACATTAACATCGTTGTAAAGTCTTTTTGATAGTAAGATAGTAATAAGCCAATGCTTGTATGATATAACGTGACCAATATAACAGCGATTGCAATCAATAGATAAGATATTTGCACATCTTTTAATATAACAAACACTGTGATAATCAAAGCCGTTGATAGAAAATTATGAATCGTGTTTGATAATATTTTAGCTAGAATAAGTTCTGAGTCTTTAGAAGGTGTCACGAGCATTGATGACATTGTGGATTCTTTCTTTTCGAAAAACATGACACTTCCTATATACATAAAACTCATCGTGGTTGCATCCACAAGGATTAATACAGGTAGTAAACTGTTAAAGATATCACCTTCAACAAAAAATAATAAAACTGACCAGATAATTGCTATAAATATGGAAATAGTTGTTACTTTATATTTGTGAAGTCTTATCAATTCACCCTTAATGAGATAAATTAATCTATTGTTTTTCATCGAGAGTCACCCCTGTCACCTTAATAAAGATATCTTCTAAAGTTGTTTCCCCACTATGAATGGTTTCAATATCTTTTTCTTTAATGGTGTTAAGGAATTCTTTGTTTTTTCCCAAATCTTCCATTGAAAATAGTTTTTCTACTATTTTATTGTTTTCTTTATATTCGATTTTTATACGTCTTTCCCCATATTTAATTTTTAAATTTCTTGGTGTATCGACTACATTAATCTCTCCGTTAACGATAAATGCAACTCTATCACATAATTGATCAATGTCGGCCATAATGTGAGAAGTAATAAAGACTGTACCGCCCGACACTTTAAATTCTCGGATTAAATCTTTTAATATTTTTGCGTTTGCAGGATCTAATCCATTGGTTGGTTCATCTAAAAACAACATGGTTGGTGAATTGAGTAAAGCTCTTACAATATTTAACCTAATTTTCATGCCTTTAGAATACTCTGCGACCATTTTATCTTTGTCTTCCCATAAGCCAACACGCTTCATAAGTCTTTCGACATCGGCTTTCTTTTTGTATAAATTTTGGAAAAATCGAATGTTTTCCATGGCCGTCATTTTAGAAAAATGAATTGGCATTTCAAAACTTACACCAATATCTTCGAAGAAATCTTGTTTATAATCTTTTAAATCTTTACCTTTATAAAAGATATTGCCTTGATAGTTTTCTAATATCTTAATGATGATTTTTTGAGTGGTACTTTTCCCAGCACCACTTGGCCCTAGAAATCCGAAGATTTCACCTTCTTTAATTTGGAAATTGATTCCTTTTAAAACATTTTCTTGATTTGTTTTATACTTAAACTTTAAATCTTTTACTTCAAAAATATTAGCCATTATTTTCTATTCCTTTCTTGAGAATATATAATATATGATGAATATTTTGTTTCATCATTTGATAACTTTCTTCTGGATTCTTTGTATCGAGTTCTTTAATTGTGACATTGGTTGTTAAATCACTCACAATAACAGCAAGTGTCTTGGTATGAATGTCTTTTCTTAATAAGCCTTTTTCTTTATCCTTTTCGATTAAACCGCTATAGTATTGAATTGCAAAATCTTTTCCATCTTTTATGAGTTGAACATAAATGTCGTTTTTATTTTTTAACAATAGATCCATTATTTGAACAAATTTTGGTTGTTCTAATGCAAAGATAACACCCCTGCTATAGAGCACTTCAACCCAATCGAGAAAAGGAATGTCTTGATTTGTATATAAATCAGATAAATATGACATTTTGGTTTTTTTGATAATATCTATTAAATGAAAATATATGTCCCTTTTATCTTCAAAATATTGATAAAAACTACCTCTAGGTATTCCTGCTTGTTTTATAATATCTGATAAGTTTACAAGTTCGTAAGACTTAGTAGAAAATTCCTGAATTGCAGCTTGAATTATTTTTTCTTTTTTTTCTTTTTTCAAATTAAAGAAAGTTTGTTTAGGCATTTTATCACCTCAATATGACAACCTTGTCATAATTATAAACCATAATTATATTTTTGTCAATAAAAAAAAGATACTTCACGAAAAAGTATCCTTAATATACTTGTCAATTTCTTCTGCGGCACATTTTCCTGCGCCCATGGCTTCAATAACAGTAGCGGCACCTGTGACAATATCACCACCAGCAAATACCCCTGGGATAGAAGTCTGATAACCTTTTACCATGATGCGGTCTTTTTTATCTGTTTTTAAATCTTTGGTTGTGTTCTTTAATATTGGATTTGGACTTTGGCCAATGGCAATAATACAAGAATCAATTTTGATTGTTTTGAATTGACCTGTTGGCATTGGTCGATGTCTTCCGGATTGGTCGAGTTCACCAAGTTCCATGATTTCTGCTTTAACAGCTTGAACTTCATAATCCTTTCCAATGATTTCAACAGGGTTTAACAATAGGTTAAACTCAATGCCTTCTTCAACGGCGTGTTCAACTTCCTCTTTTCTAGCAGGTAATGCGTTCATATCTCTTCTGTAAAGAATAAAAACATTTTTAGACCCAAGTCTCTTCGCAACCCTAGCGGCGTCCATCGCAACATTACCACCACCAACAACACAAACCGTATCACCAACTTTAACTGGTGTTGGATGTTTTGGAAATTGATAAGCTTTCATGAGGTTGACTCTTGTTAAAAATTCATTGGCATAATAAACGCCGTTTAAATTTTCACCTTGGATATTGAGAGATCTAGGTAAACCAGCGCCTGATGCAATAAAAAGCGCTTTATAATCATATTCTTTCATTAATTGTTCAACGGTTAATGTTTTACCAATAATCGTGTTTTTATTAAATTGAATGCCTAAAGATTCTAATCGTTGAATCTCTTGGCCTACAACCGCTTTTGGTAGTCTAAATTCAGGAATACCATATCTTAAAACACCACCATAATCATGAAGTGCTTCATAGATATCGGTTTTGTAGCCCAAACGTCTAATACTCGCTGCAAAACTTAATCCGGCAGGTCCACTACCAATAACCGCAACTTTATGGCCGTTATCAATAATGTTTTCTTGTTTAAATATTTGATGTTTAAGGCTATAATCACCTAAGAATCTTTCTAAAGCACCTATCGAAACACTTTCAAATTTAATGCCTAAAATACAATCGCCTTCACATTGATTCTCTTGTGGGCAGACTCTACCGCAAACACTTGGCAAGATATTGTCTTCATAAATTGTTTGATAAGCAACTTCATATTTTTCTTCAAGTATTTCTTTGATGAACTTTGGAATATTAATTTTCACAGGACATGCTTTTACACAACGAGGATCTTTACAATCTAAGCAGCGACTTGCTTCTAAGTGAACTTGTTTAAGGTCAAAACCTAAAGCAACTTCTGTGAAATTTGAATTTCTAATTATTTTATCTTGTAAGGGCATCATTTGTCTATTGGTCATTTTCATCACCTAGGTTGATTCTACATTCATGTTCTTTGTCTTTGTAATAACTTTGTCTATGCATCAATTCATCGAAATCAATGCCTTCTGCAGGAAAATCTGGTCCATCAACACAAGCAAATTGATTTTTACCATTAATGCTGACACGACAATTACCACACATACCAGTTCCATCAATCATGATAGGATTCAATGAAACTTCTGTTTCTAAGTTATAATCTTTATTCACTAAATATGCGTTTTTCATCATAATGAGTGGGCCAATGGCAATGGCTAAATCATAGTTGTTTGTTTTATAAACTTCTTTCATGACATCAGTCACAAAACCTTTAGTTCCAGCACTGCCATTATCTGTAGCAATATAGATATTTTCACAAATTTTTTCATATTTATCCATTAAGATAAGATGTTCTTTGGTTCTCCCGCCAATGATTAAATCAACATGAGTTCCCTTGTCAGCATAAGCTTTTAATTGTGGGTATAAGGGTGCAGCACCAACCCCGCCAGCAATACCAAGTATTCGTGATTCATCACCTAAAACTTTTGCTTTTCCCAAAGGACCAACAACGTCTTCTAAAGATTCATTTTCTTTTTTATGACTTAATTCTATGGTTGAATATCCTAATTTTTGATAAATAATTGTGATGGTTTCATCATCTTTTTCAACGATTGTTAAAGGAATTCTCTCACTGTCTTTGTTTGTTCTTACAATAACAAAATGTCCTGGTTTTGTATTTTTAGAAACTAAGGGCGCCTCAATAACCATTAAATCAACGTCTTTATTTAGTGCAATCTTTTTTCTTATTTTGTACATATTATCACCTATAATTATTATAACATTCTTTGATATAGAAGAACATAAGAAAATCAGTCCAACCCCAAATGGCATTAGACTGATAGGTTCTATTTTGCAAGGGCACCCATAGGATCCCAAGGTTTTAAAATAATTGCTTTTGTTTCTAAAGCATCAAGTTGTTTTTTATTAAAATATTTTTTGCTGATGACTGCTTGGAAAACAAACTTACTAAACCATGAGTCACTGGCAAGATAATAGCCTTTGTCTCCATTTTTGTCACCCCATGAATTTTCAATTTTCCATTTAACTGGTTTTTCTTTAACAAGGGATACACCCGTTAAGACCATGGCATGATTCATTCTTGCATGTCCGTAATCTAGCATATCACCTTTTGATAATGATAAATCGATATTTAAGATTTCATCATAATCAAAACGGCCATCATCCCAGATACCTTTGTTTTTGTCACCGTAATGGCCGACATCACAACCAAACCATACCACTTCATCATCCATTTGTTTGATAATTAATTCTTTAACTTCATCCATTGGAAGATTTAAGTGGTTAATAGGTTTCCCATCCACAACATTGCCTAAATAAGAAATGCCATAAGTTTGATAATATGGTTTATCATCTGTTGGTGAATGAATGATCGAAACATAATCTTCTAAATCATTGCCAACGTATTCTTTGTAGAAGTTCTTAGGTGTCATGTCACTTATTAAATGATAATTTTTATTTTTGTCCACATATTCAAATGAAAAAGTTTTCGGTGGGACACCAAAAGCAGCGACTAATAATTTGTATAAGTCCTTAAGCGTTTTTTCTTTTAATTTTGAAAGTTCAGATACATCACCAATTTTTCTGGCTTTAGCAGTATATTGTCTAAGCTTTTGATTGATGATTTTGTTTAATGGATATGTTTGTGAACTGACTTTAGTTTCAGTCATCGCATCTTTTGACACAAGTCCGTATTTTTCGATTAAAGAAACGAACATATCCCACTGACCACCATCTTGGATTCCAACTGATAAAATATATTGTAAAGTTCTATCATCTTTATCACAAGTTATGAAGTCATCAATGCTTTCGATAAAGTAATTGATTTTCTCTAATTTATCATAAAAAGCAACATAGTTTTGCGAGAACTCAAATTCTTTGACTTTGTATTTTTTTGCGATGCGCTCTCTAATAAAATTTAGACCAGCGAATATCCAGCATCGACCTGTTTTCTCTTGATTGGTTACTGGTAATGTTTCAATGTCTTTAGAAAATCTAAATGTATTTAAACTTGCTCTTTCTTGTTTAATGGCAATCTTTGATAATCCATTTTCAACAAGTGCTCTTCTAAGAGTCTTATGTTGTAAATCATTGTCAATTTCACTATCCCATTGTTCAATATTTTTATTTTTAATTTTATTCACGTTATCACCTCTATAGTCTATTTTAACATAAAAATATAAGTAGAAGTTTGATGACTTCCACTTATGTTAATGTTATTTACTTCTTTCGTTACCTATATAAAAAATAGCTAATGTATCAACGCCAGAATGTGCGCCTATGACTGGTCCAACCTCATTCAGTAAGAAATCTTCTTCTTTAAGGTTAAGTTTTTCCATAATCACATCTCTAACATAAATCGCATCTGGTAAGTTGTCGCCATGAGAAATAAAGACTTTATCATTTCTCTTTGGATCAAAAGTTTCTTCCAAGCGTTTCACAAGACTATTTAAAGATTTAAATCTTCCTCTTGCTTTGCCATATACTTTTAATTTACCTTCCATATCAACATGTAACAAAGGTTTAATACTGATGATACTTCCTAAAACAAAAGAAGTCGCAGATAAACGTCCACCACGTCTTAAATGGCCTAAGTCACTGACGGTAAATAAATGACAAATATCAGTTTTAATACCTTCAACGTATTTAGAAACTTCATCAATCGATTTACCCGCTTTTCTTAACTGAGCGGCATTATAAACCAATAAACCTTGTCCCATTGAAGCTGATTTAGAGTCTAAAACTATTATCTTACGGTCTGGATAATCTTCTTTTAATTCTTTTTGAGCGATTAGACATGAATTATATGTCCCAGATAATTGACTAGAAAAAGCAATAAGTAAAACATCTTCACCTTTTTCTAGTATTGGTTTCATTATTTCAATACATTCTTGAGGATTGGCCTGAGCAGTAATAGCGGTTTCTTTTTCTCTTAGTAAATCATAAAACTGCTTTGGATTAATTTCACGATGGTCTAAGAAGTTTTTATACTCTTTTCCCTTCACAGTTACTTTTAAAGGTAAAATTTTAACTTCTAAATCTTTGACAATTTGTGCTGGTAAATCAACACATGAATCTGAAATAATTTGGTACATATAACTGCCTCCCTTTTGATATAACTCTATCAATAAAATTTTGCATTGTCAAGCATAAGTGCAACAATAAAGTTTTTATTTATTAATATCTTGGTAAAAAAAAAAGCCATTAATATGGCTTTTTAATCACTATAGATTTTCTTCTTCCTTGGTTTCTGGAAGCTTAAATTGAATTGGAGATGCTTTAGGCATATTAGGTTCTATCTTATCGATAAACAATATCCCAAGTAAATGATCATATTCATGTTGAAATACAATACCAGGATATCCTGATAACTTCATTTCTTTATAAACACCTTTACCAGTTTCTAAATCAACAAAATATGCATTCGCTCTAATTTTTTTAGATCGTAAAACAATACCGGTGGTCTCTTCATCTACTGATAAACAACCTTCTCCACCAGGCAAATATGTTTTAGCTTCAGAAAAAGAGATGATTTTTGGATTGACAACAGCGTATTGATGCATTATTTCAAAATCCTCATCTAAAGTCTTCATACAAAACATTTTTAATGATTTATTGATTTGAGGTGCGGCTAAACCAACACCGGGTCTAAGATTATATTTTTCGGCCATTTCATCATTTTGAGAATTTTCAATAAAGGCCATCATATCTCTTAATTTATTTAAATTTTTTTCACTTAATGGCCATTTGACTTCTTTCGCTCTTTTTCTTAGAGTTGGATGACCATCTTGGATTACGTCTTTCATTGTTAACATACTATCACCAAATAGATTATAGCAAATAAAGATAAAAAAATAAAGCATTTCGTGCTAGATTGCTTGAAAACAATGTAATACTATGATATATTAAATTAACTGAAAAAAGGTGGTAATATGGTAAAGAGAAAAGGAATAGTTGTATATTTTAGAAGCAATAAAATATTAAAAAAACTCAATCACTTCGATATCAATATTACATATGTTAATAAACTTGGTAAATATTTAACCGGTTATGTTAATGAAAGTAAATATGATGAAATTGAAAAAGAATTAAATAAAATCAAACTCATTAAAAAAGTAGAATGTTCTAGAGTTGATATGGAAGAATTTAGTTTTTCTGGATAATATACCTGTCAAGTAAAAAACCTTGACAGGTTCTTTTTTTTATGATAAAATTTATACGAAAATAAATTAGGAGGTATTATAATGGTAAAATTAAGATTACAAAGATTCGGTACTAAAAAAAGACCGTTCTACAGAGTTGTAGCTGCAGAATCAAGAAAAAAACGTGATGGTAGATATTTAGAAATCGTTGGGACATATGATCCAACAACTAAACCAGCATCTGTTAAGATAGACAATGACTTGGCAAAAAAATGGTTACATTTAGGTGCTCAACCAACTGATACTGTTAAAAGTTTGTTTGCTAAAGCTGGCATTATGAACGAGTTTTTAACAGAAAAGAAAACTAAGTAGAAGGTATTATAATGGCGATAGATTTTGAAAAACTAGTTTTTGATTTAGTTATGCCATTAGTGATCCATCCTGAAGACCTTTTGGTTAAAAAGTTCTCTGAAGATGAAGAATCAATCACAATTCAAATACTAGTTAATAAAGAAGACCTAGGTAGAGTCATTGGAAAAGGTGGCCGTATTGCAAATGCAATTCGTACAATTTCTTATGCTGCTGCTTCAAGAATTGGAAAAAGAGTTAAGATTGATATAGATTCTTTTGAATAATGGAAAAGATTGGCGTTAGTGCCTGTTTATTAGGCATTGGATGTAAATATAACGGAAAACATAACTTAAGTTTAGATGTTATTCGTTTTATTGCGGGAAAAGAATTGGTGCTTATTTGTCCTGAAGTAATGGGCGGATTAAAAACACCTAGAATTCCTTGCGAAATTCAATTTAATGGGCGCATTTCAAACCAAAAGAACGAAGATGTAACTGAAGCTTTTAATTTAGGAAAACATTTGAGTTTATCAAAATTAAAAGAGAATGATTGTAATAAAGTTATATTAAAAGATGGCTCACCCTCTTGTGGTTATTCAACAATTTACGATGGTAGCTTTACAGGTAAGTTGATTAAAGACCAGGGTGTAACAACAAAATACTTAATAGACAATCATATTCAAATAATTCAATTAGATACATAAGAAAAGAGCAGAAAAAATCTGCTCTTTTATTTTTGTTCATAATAATCTTCGGTTTCATCGTCATTATCACTATGCATATAAGTGTTAAATTTATTTTTCCAATCAGACTTTTTAAAGTAGATAAAACTTGTTTTGTTTGGAAAGAATAAACTATTAATAATTGGGATTAAAAGGAATATTAACCAACCAGGGTGCCAAAAACTTTCACCGAATATTCTTAAAGACTCTGGAAAAAAGCTTCTAGTGTATAAAATCCCAATTGCGACATAGATGATGGTAATGATTACACTGACTAACTTTCTAGTATTAATATGACCTTGATAAATCATATCAGATAAGGGAATTAGAAAAAAGACAACCCAGCCTGGATGCGCTAAGTCTAATCCAAATGCCAACCATAAGAATAATATAATTGCAATGAGAGGCATGTTTTGATTAATCCTTTTTCCGATATTATCACTTAATAATATCGTTGATAAAGGAATCAATAATAAGAAACTAAATCCTAATTGCCAATTATCAAATATAAAACCACTTACTAATAATAGAAATGCTGAAATCATTGGCATCGTTATAACAATTCTTCTTTTCATAAATATCACATCCTTAAATTCATTTTATGGTTATTATTTTATCATATCTTCAATATTTTGTTTAGTCTAAGTGTAAATAATATTGATAAAAGTTGTGTAGATTTTTAAAAAGCGAAAAATTTTGAAAAGTATGATAAAATAGTAATACGGCATTACAATGGAGGTGTTCTGTGAATATTTATTTATGGGTGATTTATATTACAGTTGCAGTTATATCATTTCTACCAATCGTTAGACTTGATATTTTTTCAACGAGTAAAAAATATACATATTTTAAATATCTAAGTGTCACTCTATTTATTTGGTCATTAATGGTTGGTTTAAGATATGTTGTTGTAAACCCAGTCATTTTATATTATATGTTAATGCTTATGTATCCGGTTGTTTTAACCGCAACATTATTGGTATTCTTAGCGCTATTTAATTACATGGACAAACGTCTTCCTAAAATTCTCCTATGGACTTTAGTCGTTTTCATTATCGTAGAAGTGATTGTGGTTTTAACCAATTCAAGTCATCAATTATTTTTGCGGATCGGATTTTCAGAAAATATAACTGAGTCTATGTTTAGAGAAGCTCCAATCGGCATTTTTTACTATATACATATTATGTTTTCATATGCATTGTTGCTATTTTCTATTGTCATCATTGCAATAAAACTCTATAGCCAAATGAAAACAGATAAAGATTATATCCCATTTTTTATTTTCCTATTTAGTATTGTAATCGGAATTTCCGCGAATATTATTCATGTGTTTGTTTATTCATTTATACTTGACCCGACTTACGTTGTTTTTGTTTTATTGACGTCAGTTATTTATTTTGTAATTTATATTAGAGATGTTAGACTTATTTTAAAATTTGACAATCATCAGTTTATTTTGAGTAACCTTCGTGAAATGTATTTGGTTGTGAATCATAAAGGGAAGGCTGTTGATGCATCTAAATCATTATTAAATAGATTTAAAATTGAATTAAATGAAGGCATTCCACTTGATGAATTTATGGATTTAGTAAAAAATACGGCGATTGTTTATGTTGATCCTGAAAACATTGAAGACGCTTATGATGAATCAAAATATTATATACATATGCAGAAAAAAGATATTAATATGCCATTTTTAAAATTCTCTGGACATTTAATCTTATTTTATGATGAAACCAAAGTTCAAAAATATATTCATGACATGGATTATGTGATGAATCATGATTTAATGACAGATATATATAATCGAAATTTCTTAGAAAAAATCAGGAATAATTATGTAAATATGGATGATTACACAATAGTTATATTTGATTTAGATGGTTTAAAACTAATGAATGACTATTTGGGCCATCATGAGGGTGATAATTTACTCATTGCTTTTGCAGATATCCTAAAGAAAATTGTTGAAAACAATCAAGGTATTATTACAATAAGGTTAGGTGGCGATGAGTTTTTGTTGATTATGAAAAATAAAACCAAACCGGAAATTAATAAGCTTGTAGAACAAGTAGAAAAAGAAGCTTATGATGAAGAACCATTAAAAAACATAGGTTTTTCTTATGGAATTGCTATGAAGAAAGATGAAGAAACGTTTGAAAAATTGTTATCATTAGCAGATATCAATCTCTATCAAATGAAGACAACAAGAGCTGAAGTGAAAGCTGAGTTAGAAAAAACATTAAAAAACAAATCACATATTTTTTGAAAGTGATTTAAATATTTTTTAAATTAATATATAATGTTTAAAACAAGGGGGATTTATGAAAAAATTAGGTTTGATGGTATGTACCAATTCAGCAATAGATTATATTGATCACGGAATTGATGTAAAAGTGGTTCGATCAACAATACTCTTAGGCGATAAAGAATATGTTGATTATGAAGAATTAACTGCGGATAAGTTCTATGATAAATTAGAAGAAA
Organism: Mycoplasmatota bacterium; assembly: GCA_027859085.1. GTDB lineage: Bacteria > Bacillota_I > Bacilli_A > Izemoplasmatales > Hujiaoplasmataceae > Hujiaoplasma. The sequence goes on along the minus strand of JAQIBJ010000003.1, from coordinate 22,703 downwards.
ACCCTAGTTTATTTCCAAGAACTTCAATGCCCTCTACTGGGAAGATTTTAGAGTTTTATGAGGGGTTAAAAAAAGATGGATGTGACACTATTATTTTTGTGACTATTTCTAAAAACATGAGTGGTATCTATGATAACGCCATGTTAGCGTCTAGAATGATCGATGGTGTTGATATTCATGTTTTTGATTCTAAATCTGTAGGGTATATTGAATGTAAATTGATTTTCACAGCTCATGAAGGATATGAAGCCGGAAAAACACTTGAAGAAATTTTAGAAGACATGGTTTATATTCGCGATAACAATAAAATCTATTTTGCGGTCAGTGATTTAAGGTACCTAGTCAAAAATGGTCGTTTATCAAATGCGCAAGCATTGATGGCAAATGTTTTAAAAATTAAACCATTGCTTGAAATTAGTGATGATGGTAAAGTTGTGAGTATAGAAAAAATAAGAACATTTAAAAAAGCAGTAAATCGTGTGATTGAAAAGTTCCTTGATGAGACGAAAGATTTTGAAGTAAAACCATTTATCATTCACGCAAACAATCCTGAAACAGCTGCATATATTAGAAGTGCTGTTTTAGAAGCCAGACCTGAATATAAAGAAATAAAAGATTATCTATTAACACCTGCTGTTGGTGCTCATTCAGGACCAAAAGCAATAACAATAGGATATATAAAAACCAGAAAGTAGAAATTTATGATTAGTTCTGATGTCATCCGCGGACATATTGATACAATTATATTGAATCTTTTGACAGAAAAAGATATGTATGGGTATGAATTGGTCAATGTGATAAAAACAAAATCAAATAATTTATTTAATATTAAAGAAGCTACTCTTTATTCAGTGTTACAAAGACTTGAAACGAAAGAGTTAATTTCTTCATATTTAGGTGAGAAAAGTCACGGGAGAAAAAGACGATATTACCAAATCACTTCATTGGGTAAAGCATATCTATTAGAAATGATTAAAGAATGGAAAGTGTTAAAAGAGATTATGCATACTATGTTAGGAGTTCCTATAAATGAATAAAATTAAATCATTCATCAGTAAATTATTAAAAGACTACTTTAGTGATAAAGATAAGAAAGAGTTGATTAAATTATTAACAACGTCGTTAGAAGAAAAAGTTGATGATTTAGTTGAACAAGGCACACCTAGAGATGAAGCAATTAAACAGTCAATCAATGAGTTTGGAGATACAGACGATGTTTTAAGTGCATTTCCGGATAAACAAAGAAGAGCATCAATCATTAAAAAAAGAAAGTCACAGGTTTTTTATTCTATTTGGGGTTATATTATTATTGTTGGTTTAACAATCTTCATTAACTTTACATTCTACGAATTTTTTGATAAAATACTATGGTTTGTGATTGTGTGTATTGGGTTATTATTCTGGCCGATCACAATGATTTATAGATATTTACTTATCAAGAAATAGAGGGTTGTTTTGAAGACAAGGAAATTAGTTTTTCTAGCAGTAATGATTGCACTTGCAGTTGTTTTAAGTATTGTCGAATCTTTGATATCGGTGATATTTATTCCTGGTGTTAAATTGGGACTAGCAAATGTGATTACATTAATTATATTAATGACATTCAGCGATAAAGATGCTTTTACGGTTGTGCTCGCGAGATTATTAATCGTTGGTTTAATATATAGTGGATTGTTCTCTAATTCATTTTGGATCTCTTTAGCGGGTGGAATGTTTGCAATTGTTTCGATGATATTAATAAAAAAATTTAATTTTTCTATATATGGAATTTCTGTGCTTGGTTCAACCATGCACATGGTAGGGCAAGTACTAGCTGCCATGACTCTAGCAGATCCTGCGCTGGCTATTTTATTGCCATATCTAGTAATGTTAAGTGTCCCAACAGGGTTATTAACAGCATTCTTAGCGAAAAAAGTAATATTAAGTTTAGAAGATAAATTTGTTTATTTTGCATAATAAAAATACCTTTGAATTTTTCAAAGGTATTTGTTTTATAAAATAGATTATTATTTTTTTCTTACGTAAAGGAAAACCCCAACACCAATTGCTGCGGCGATAAAGATTCCGCTTCCAATCAAATAGTAAATATTCGTTTCACTTTCTTCTTCGTAATCAAAAAGAGTAATGAAATCATCAGCGTTTTCGGACATTCTAATATCAGTCTCATTAAAATACCAAATCGCTTCTAAATCTTCAGTGTTATTGACATAATCCAAGGCTTCTTCATAATCCATTAAAAAGATCGCTGTTGATAATATATCTGATAAAGCAGTATTGGTTGTGATGATTGAAACCGATAAAGCTTCCCCACCAGGATATTTCGTTCGTGGATCAATGATATGATGGTATATTGTATCGTCATCAGGGTCATCTAAGTTTTTAATATAGCGTTGGTAAGAACCACTTGTGACTACTGAATATGAAGAATTAATAATAGCGGCACCATAAGCAGAAGTATTAAGGCTATTAAAATCTGGTTCTGTTAAACCAATGCCAAATGTCGTAGCATTTGGATTTGAAATGTTTTCGCCACCGACTAAAACATTGGATGCACCTAAATTTAAAATATAACTAATGTCAAATTGATTTAAGTATCCTTGAATGATCATTGAGATATAACCTTTAGCAAACCCACCTAAATCAATTCCCATATTTGGTTTTGAAAAGTCAATGCTTAAATTATCTTCATCCATAATAACATCATCTGGATTTGTATTAAAATTTTGATTTAAAGTTTCCGCGCTGGGAATAGGACAAGTGTCATAAAGCAGACCTTCACTACACTCTGATGAATACCTGGCGTCATGCCAAATGGCTAAAATAGGTTCTAAAACAATATTGAATAATAAATCATCATTTTCCGGATTAATGTCTTGATGAATTAACGCGTATTGAATGGCATCAAATAATTTTTGATCGATCACAACGGGTCCGTCAGTTTCATTAATGGTATAAACGTTGTTTATCCCATCAAATGACTCGTAAGAATCAAATAGTTTATCGTATTCAATAATCTGTGTTTCTATATTGTTAAATAGATCTTCTAGAACATAATTGTCAAATTCATCCATATATACAGTGACAGTGTTTGATGTATCAAAAGCAAAAATGGTTTTTGAACATTTAAAAACACCTTCAACTCTTGTTGTTTCACAATATTGTTCATTTGGATTTGCAAAAAGAAGATCGTTATTGACGTCAATCATTATATTTTTATCCATTAAACCTAATTGACCAAGTGATATCAGTCCAATTAGAAAGAAAATGATTATTCTTTTCATGTTAACTCCTTTATAAAATCTTTATTTAAATCAGAAAATATTATATAATATATATGAGTAGGTGATATCATCAAAAAGCGAGATATTGTATTAGTAATTGTGATTCTCCTTATTGCCATATTAAGTACTGGTGTGCTTAATTTAATTGAAAATATTAATAGCACCGGTGAAGCATATGGACAAGTGACTTATGCAGGGGAACCAATTTTAAAAATAAATTTAAATAACCCAGAAGAATATGTGATATATGATACTAAATATCAAGATGATGTCATCGTGGATAGAGCAAATGAAGGTATATTTTACGTTCCTGGTGAAACCACAACGAATATGACAGATCTATATCAAGATGACGAATATGCTAGAAACAATCAAATTGTTGGTATTAAACTACAAGTCGAAAATGGTAAGATTTGAGTATTATATCAAGAAAGCCCAAAAGACTTGTGTCAGTATGAACCACCAACGAACTCTAGTTTGAAACCAATTGTTTGTTTGCCAAATTAGGTTGTTGTTAAAGTCATTACTTCCCAAAGTTCAAATGAATTCTATTTAGATGATGTCTTGGAGTGATTATATGTTAGTATTGATTGATCAAAATGCATTTTTAATCGCAAGAATTATTTTGTTTTTTGTTGCGACAATGTATATCTTTAAAGCTTTACAATCAGTTGAATTAAGTAAAATATTTAAAAAGAACTCAACTGATAATATTAGATTTTTATTCATGGTTATAGCCATAATTTTAGGTCATCTATTCGTAGATGCGATTATTTCTTTGTTTGAACATCTTAATCAGGTACTTTAGCATAAACAAGTTTTTTTTCTATGATAGATAATTTATCTTCATAACCATTATAATGAAATAAAGTGTCTTTAACTTTTTCGAATTGATCATTGTATAAATAGAAATAAAATTTTATCGTTTGACCATAATCAACGTTTTCAAGCTTGGTTTGATTACGAACTATTTTTTCAATATCACCAAGATGATCATATGTCGTTTCTAAAGAACAATAATAACTTGTCACTTTCTTAATGAAAGTGGCTTTTTTTATGGTGTTGGCAATTGTGGTTGAATATGCTCTAATTAATCCTCCAGCACCAAGTTTAATTCCACCAAAATAACGGATGACAATCGCAAGAACATCACTTAAATGATTCTTGTTTAAGACATCAAGCACAGGATAACCTGCAGTGCGTTGAGGTTCACCATCATCACTGGCTTTTTGGGTGTGATCATCAAGTATATAAGCATATACATAGTGATTGGCACCTGGATATAAAGTTTTAGTTTCTTCAAGTTTGGATTCGATTGATTTGATATCTTTTACATGATATAAAAGACCAATGAATCTTGACTTTTTTTCAATGAATTCACATTCACTTTTCTCATATATTGAGTGCATAATATCACCTAAAGTATTATAACATAATTGAAATTGTTAATAAACTATTATTTATACCACAATATTTTTAGAATATAAAACCATTATGTTATAATATTGATGGGTGGTGCGCCAGTTCGGTCGCACATATATAGTTGGTGGGAACCCAACCTAGTAAAGTCTAGCCAACCGCTAGTAGTTAGCCTTGGAGTCGAAGCCGTGAGGTAAGATTTAAGCGTAGGCAAACAACAATACGAGCCGTAATGCGTAAGCGTGAAGTGATTGAGCCTCGTTAGATATAAAGAGTGGAAGTTGATGTCTTCACCTAGATAGCAAACAAAACCAAATAGTCATAAAAGGCAAGACTAATTTGAGTTCCACCGGGGTCTGTGAACATGGCGAGTATTAGAGAGTTATATGTGTGATACCTGGGAGACCTCATACGTTCCTAAAGAAAGGGTAATTCGTTATACAAGAATCATTTAATTCAAGATAATGAATAAGATGTATGAGGAGTCGGACTAACTCATAGTAGTGAAGAAGCAGGTAACGACTGTGGAGCGAAGGGGTTGGCATATAATCGTGCACATATGGGAAACAGTAGTAGATATACGAGAGATATCGAATATTAATACATTGAGATTAATAAAATGGCAACGGAACATATGATGTATAAGCTACGGTAGTAGCGAAGAATATATGAAGAGCCTATTGCCTTAATAGGGCACGATGGGTTCTGTGAGGGGCGAACAGATTTTCGTTCTCGCTCCTATATATTTTAGAAAGTGAGGTGAAAGTCGGGTTCGTCTACTCGACAGATGATGAAATCTATGGTCAAATATGGAAAGCAAATATTAAAGAAACTAACCGACTCTGGTTATGAGGCGTATTTTGTTGGTGGCTTTGTAAGAGATGAACTCTTAGGAAGTGCATCTAGTGATATTGATATTGCGACCAACGCATTACCAAATGAAGTAGAAGATATGTTTGATAATACTGCTGCAACTGGAAAAAAGTATGGGACAATTACTGTCTTTATTGAAAAACATGGCTTTGAAGTCACGACTTATCGTATTGATCAAGAATATACAAATTTTCGCCAACCTGAATCCGTGAATTTTTCTAGAATTTTAAAGGATGATTTGATAAGAAGAGATTTTACGATGAATGCTTTGGCTAAAGACATTAATGGTGATGTTATTGACATATTTCATGGTAAAGAAGATATTAACAATAAACTTATAAGAGCAATTGACGATCCTTATAAACGCTTTAATGAAGACGCTTTGAGAATTTTAAGGGCGATAAGATTTGCTGGAAAACTAAATTTTAAGGTTGAAGAAAAAACCTTAAAAGCCATGGAAGGGCACGTTCATTTATTAAATGAATTACCTACAGAAAGAGTTATTAAAGAATTGGATCTAATATTAAAACAACCACACATTAAAAAGGCGTATCAACTCATGGCTGATATCAATATGGGCGAAGTTTTTGATATATTATCACAAGCAATATTAAAGCTAAAAACGACAAATCTTAATGTATCTATTGAACAGTTCTTTGCTTTGGGATTATATCCAGAGAAAACGTTAAATAGCGAAAAATGGCGTTTTTCTAAAAACCAAATTGGGGATATAGAAACCATTAGAGGAATAATGGATGTTTTGTCAAGCCAGAGATTAACGCCAGTTATTGCATACAATTATTCGAAAGATTTAATGTTGGCAGCGAATGATTTATTAAGTCACTTTTTTAAATATGATAATCAAGAAGATAAAATAATAAACCTTTATAGGCACTTGAAGATTAATTCTTTTAAAGATTTAGAAATTACTGGTAATGATATTTTACCAATGGTCAATAAGCCTAAATCAGTGGGTAAAATCATTGAAACATTGATTGAAGATGTGCTTACTGAAAAAGTAGAAAACAAATTAGAAGCGTTGTTAAAACTTGCTAACGAAATTGCGGAGGAACTGAATGAAAGAAATTAAGCTTAAAGCTTATTTAGATGATTTTGATCTGTTAACAGTGATTGTTGATGATAACTTGTATAGAAGTGAAGATCAATTATCAATATATTATAAAAAATGCCCTATAGAATTTTATAAAATAGCTGAAGAAAAATATGAAAATAATTATAAATTGACTATTAAAGTCAAACATTCAATTAATTTAAGAGAAGATTGGAAATTGACATTAGATGAATCTATTGAAACTGAAATCGTCAGTGGAAAAGTCGTCCGAACTAAAGAGTTTATTAAATCAAATCACTATAAAGACAATGATTTAGGTGTAACATACAAACCAAGTCAATCTGTATTTAAACTTTGGGCCCCATTGGCTAAAAAAGTGCATTTATTACTAGAAAGTCCTGATGGACATAAAGATATGCACGCACTCAGTTATGAGAAAAATGGTGTTTGGCAACTTAAAATTGAAAAAGATTTAGAACATTATGCCTATATCTATAATGTATATGTTAATGGTGGCTGGAAAAAAGTCAAAGATCCATATGCCATTGCTTCTAAAGCAAATGGAGAAACGCAGTTAGTCATTGACAAACATAAAACTTATATGATGAGTCATGATATAGATAAACCTGATACACCTATCATCTATGAAGTAAGTGTAAGAGATTTTTCATCAGACCCAAAGAGTCACTTTTTAGATTCTAAAAAGTATTTGGCAATGATAGAAGAAGGACTTATCACCAATAACAATCATCCAATTGGCTTTGATTATGTTAAAACTTTGGGAATAACCCATATTCAGTTGTTACCGGTTTATGATTTTACGGGCGTTGATGAGTTAAACCAAGATGGACAATATAACTGGGGATATAACCCAAGTCAATATTTTATTCCTGAGGGCTCTTATACTGATAAACCTAATCATGCTTACAAGAGAATCAATGATTTAAAGGAAGTCATCGATACTTATCATAAAAATAATTTAGGGGTTGTGATGGATGTGGTTTATAATCACGTTGACCACTTTCTAAAATTTCCTTATGAGATTTTAACACCAGGATATTCATTTAGACTTGATGAGTTAAACATGATGACTAATTTCTCTGGTTGTGGCAATGATTTAGATGCATCACGGCCGATGATTAAGAAATTGATGATTGATTCTTTAGTGCATTGGTTAAAATTTTATAGAATGGATGGTTTTAGATTTGATTTAATGGGTATTATCGATTATAATACGATGAATGAAGTATATAAGACATTGAAAAAAATCAAACCTGATATTTTGATTTATGGTGAAGGGTGGAGAATTGATCACGACAAATCATTAGCGCATATGTTTAATTCTAAAGTAAATGAACATATTGGCTTTTTCGATGATCAATTTAGAGATACGATAAAAGGTTCCACTTTTGATTCGAAAGAACTAGGGTTTTCTTTAGGAAATCTAAAGAATAAAAAGACTGTAAGTGAACTCTTTAATGGTAAAGGACTCATTCAACCAAAACAATCAATCAATTATGTAGAATGTCATGATAATCAGACGTTTTTTGATAAGGCATTAAGTGTTATAGATGATGAATCTCAAGTTAGAAAACATCAAATTGTTGCGACTTGTCTAACAATATTAGCACCGGGAACACCATTTATTCATTTTGGTCAAGAGTTTTATCGTTCAAAATCATTTGAACATAATTCATACAACTTAAGTGATGAAATCAACATGGTAAAATGGAATGAATTAGATAAACACATGTCTGATGTAAATCTAATCAAACAAGTTATAAAATTAAGAAAGAAAATTAAACCATATAACATTACCAATATTAAGTGGTTAAAATCAACGTTATTAATAACCATTGATCAATATGATATATATTTTAAAGTTGATAAAGAAACAATATCGGTGAATAATAAGACTCAATTAAAGATTCATTCGACTAATGTCAATCAACAAGATGATGCATATTTATTGGAAGATATTGGGGTATATATATTTGAAAGGAAGTAAAAATGTTAGAATTGAACAAAGAATACGAGTTCTATGGAAAAGTGAATCTAATCAATGATTCCACTTATGATACTTATCCTGTGAATGTCACAACGGATTCTAATGAAACCGTTATAGTCAGAATTCCACAGGACCAAGATATATTATTAAATAAGGTCTATTTCTTTAAAACAAAATCGTTTGATTTTAAAGATAAAATACATTTAGATGTTTTAGAATATGAGTTATTAGAAAAACTTGAATTAGATGATAAAAAAAGAGAAAAACTACATAAGTTTTTCTACGATTACGCACCTATTAAAATAACAGAAATAAAAAGAGATATTGATAAAATTGTTGATAAATTAGAAAATCCAGTGATTAAAGCTGTTACAACTAAAATATACAATCAGTATAAGAAAGAATTCTATTTATACCCAGCAGCGTCTAAATTTCATCATGCTTATATCTCAGGACTTGCTTATCACACACATTCAATGCTAAAACTGTCTAAAGGCTTTTTAAAAGTATATCAATACTTAAATAAAGACTTATTAATGGCGGGTATTATATTACACGATATTTGTAAAATATTTGAATTTACATCATATGAAAACAGTGAATATACAATAAAAGGAAAATTAATAGGTCATATATCAATGGGCGTTAATTTAGTACACCAAGTGGCTGTAGAATTAGGTTATGAAGACAAAGAAGAAGTCATGCTAATTGAACATATATTAATATCACATCATTACTATGGCAATTATGGTTCGCCAAAAAAACCGAATATTGCAGAAGCTTTAATGATTCATTTTATTGATAACATTGATTCAAAAGCTTGCGTTTTAGGCGAAGAATTAGATTTAATAGAACCTGGTAATTTAACGAAGTCAATTGGTGTTTTAGATAGAGAGCGCTATTATAAACATCATTTAACTGAAGAATAAAAAAAACTATAAATAAAGGATGAATTCAATTGAATTCATCCTATTTTTATTAAATTATTCTGCTAATTCAATGGCACCAATAGATGCATCGTAGTAGATTTCTAATAATAATTGTATGTTTGCTTCAAAATCAGTTTGAGTTAAACCTGATTGAATGTCACCTTCAAGTGTTCTTAACATGAAAGCATAGTTGATTGTAGAGTTACCGAATAATACTTCTGTAGTTTCTCCAGCATAGATATCTAAATCTTCTAAGACTTCACCAGGAATAACTGGTAAAGTGACATCATATTTATCCACCATACTTACGTTTTCAAGATCATTATATTCATCATATAATTTGTAAGTGTAGTATGCATCAATTTGAGCAAGACTTGGTTTTGCATTTGCATTGAGTAATGTATCTGAGATATTGTTATAATCATCAACTTCAATTTGCAAACTCACACCATCAAATTCCGAACCTTTTGAAACTTCAATTAAATGTAAACCAAATTCAGTTGGTACTAAATTAGATACTAATTCTTCAGCATCAGCATTCACAGGATTTTGGTATTCATTGTATAAAGCAATTAAAGCATCAGTAAATTCTCCAATGTATTGATCTTTAACGCCATATTCTCCACTATAAGTCATTGAGTGTACTGTGTTTTCATCATCTGTTGGGTTTAGTGATTCAAACTTTAAGATAAATCCATTTTGTTTGAAAATACCCCAATCTTCATCATCTCTTTCAGCGTCTTTGTATGCTGTGACGATGTCTCCAAATGAATCTTCTTGGTCTTTAATTAACGTTTCTAATTGACTAACCCATGTATCAAACTGAGTTTGTTCAGTGTCAGATAAACCTTCATAGTATTCATTGTAGTCATCTAATTGATCATCTTCATTAAAGTCGAAATAGATAAGTATTTGTTCAGCTTTTAAACTGAAGAAGTTTTCATAATTGTCTTCAACAACTGCATACATCTTATCAACAATGTCCTCGCCGTCTAAAGCTTCTTTAATAAATGACATTCTTAATTCACTTAATACTAAGTTTTCAACCAACATTTTTTCGTTTTCAACGCGATATCTTGAATACAAATAAGTTTGGAATGTATCAAAGTTCCAACCATAATATTGTCTATAAATATCTAAATATGTAGGATTTGAAATCAGTTGGTTATATTCGTTTTTAATATTGTTCACATAATTTTTTAAGAATCCCATGTATTCAGAATCGTTTTTAGTAAGATCTCTTTGTGTGCCAAATAAAGTTTCAAAATGATCTGAGTAAATAGCTTCTTCGTATTGTGCAGCATAGAAAATCATTAGACTAGGGTTTCTTATTAAACCTCTTTGATAGAATTCTTCAGCGGTAATGTTATAAACATCACCGTTTTCTAATTCGATTGTTGCTAGGTTTGTTTTATGCCCACGACCTTCATATTCAAATTCACCATCGTGGTTTGATTGGTAATCAAGAGATAAGAAGAAGTCATAAATATTAAAGTTGCCTGCTTTTCTTTCTTCCATTAAATACTGATTAATGTTTGTTCTTGCATTTTGACCATAGACCATATTATCTAAAACGATTTGTTCGATTTCAGCATACACTGCATCATCGTTAATAATTGTTTTTAAATCATCATAATTTTCGTCGAACTCATCAATTGCTGAATTGCTTCCAGTTGTTGGTACTTTAATAACTTCAGTTCCAGTTTCTTGAATACCCAATACTTTAATCGTATATGATAATGATACGATTGTATCTTCTGCCGGAACAAAGATAGTTCCTTCTTGTGAAATAACTTCAGGCTTAGATGATTTCCATGTAATGGTTGAATCATAAGGACCTTCTGTAATTAACTCAAAACTAGAAGTTGCTGTATTTGGAACGTTAATCGCTGATTTAATGACTTCCATTACTTCGGCTTTAAGATCTATTTTTTCAGGTTCAGATAATTTAAATACCATATAAGCATAATTGCCAATTAGTTTTGATTCTGAAGAATATGTCTTTTCATTGATTTGACTAATGTCTGAGAACATATAAGTTGCTAAAGTTGCATTGTTTTCATTAACATCATCAAAATTGTAATCTAAATATTCATTATCTAAACTTAATAAGTCTTCTAAAGTTGCTGTTTCAGATATTTCGTCTCTATATTCACTATAAATATAATTATACATTTTAATGTAGTATGTCAATACTTCTTCATCAGTTAATGTGCCGGTATTGTTTTCGGTAAATGTATTTACATCTTCAATTGGTGTAAATTCTTTATTAATAGTCAAATCAACTGTATCTGTTACATCATTATCGCTTGCATCATAAATCACATCACCATCAACTTTATAAGTCAATACGCCATCTAAATTATAAACTTCAATAATTCCAGCGTTATCAACAACGGTAAAGTATATTGTGTGTGTTTCTTTGTGATCTTCTGCAGCAGTTAATGTATCAAAGATAACTGCGTTATCAACAACAATGTTGCTTTCATCATCAGTAAGATTACCAGATGCATCTAATGTATATGTATTGTCATTTACATCTGTATAAATATCTTCCGCAAAATCATAAATGATATTTTCATTGACATCTAGGATATTATCATCTTCATCAAAATAGTAAGTATCGATAGTTACTAATGCTTCAACGATTTCATCATTTGAATCTAATAAATCTTCATTAACAAATGTGTAACCTAAGTATAATCCTAATTCGCCATCGACTGAACCAAGATCGAAATCATTTAAAACATTATTTGCGTCAGATTTACTTAAAAATCTTAAACGAATCGCTTTAATATCTTCAAAATAGCTGTTTAAGTAATGCTGTGCAACATCATTTTGAGTTACATCTCCGTTTTCAACGATTTTGTCCATCACGAATTTTTCTCTAGCAATTAAAAGTTTTGCATAGTCTTCTTCTTGGTCATTGTGATAACCTGATAAAATCATTGAACGACGGAAATTCTCTTCTAAATCATCAATTGCGTCTTGCTCATATTCAGCAATCACATCTTGGTCGTTTGTTTGATATTTCAGTAACTCAATTTTTTCATCGATTTCTTGTTGAGTGATACCATTTAGGTATGACTCTAATAATTTTTCGTCTATTAATGATAATAATTGATTAATACCATTGTTTCTTTTCATTTCTTCATACAATTCTTGTTTCGTTATTGTATAAACAACATCACCATTTTCATCGACTTTTTCATAAACGACTTCATTGCCGTCTTCAACTGTAGGAATACGTGTGTTACCAACAGCTAAACCTAGTATGACTGCGCCGACTGCAATTGCAATAATCACAGAAAAAACAACGATGACTTTTTTCGTAAACAGGCTTTTCATATTTTCTCACTCCTTATTATTTTCGCAATATATATCATATCATTTTTTAAGGTTAAAAACAATAAAAAGATTGTTTAAAAACGTTAAAATTAAGCAGATTATTAAATATTAAATAAATTTTAGATTTTAAATATAGATTATAACTCGTATTATCCTTTAATATGTGACAATATTATTGACAGAGTTTCATGGCTTTTGTATAATTAAGATATAATGATAATATAAGAAAATAGCGTATTTTTAGACATTTCGCTCTATACCTTCACGGGATGGCAACCATTTGCCATTGTCATGGAGATGAGGGCATTTTTGTTATTCACGCTGTTTTACTCATATATATTTTAGAAGGAGGTAATAATAATGATTAAAAGAATAAAGAAAAATTATTTTGTTTTAAGTGTTTTTTTATTATTAATTGTTATTTCTGCCTTTGTTTTTATTTCTTATGCTTGGTTTACCCAACAAGAAAATGTTCATTATAATAGTCAGATGGGTCTTGTTGATGTGGATATAAATGTTTTTTTTGAAGACGCTGTTCTAGGTCAAGTGCCTGCACAAGAAGTGGTCATTGATGAATCAAATAACATCACCAAACCGGGTGTCTACTACGTTAATATTACTAGTAATAATGCTGATTACTTTGTAGAAGATTTAAGAATTAGTATTGATGTAAATAGTAGTATAGATACTTATTTTAGAATTATAATTTTTGAACAATTAACGTTTATCTATACAGATATTTCAGGAAATACCAATGAATTATCGGTTTTATATGAGGAAGCTGTTCAATTAAACTATGATTTTACTGGTTGGTATGACAACCGAACTTTTGATAATTATTTATATTATCAAAATCCAGTAAAAAGAATTAATGAAACGACGCCTTTAACTATTAATTTGGTGGATTCATACTTTGCAAATGAAAACTATGAAACAAGAGGACCAGGTTACTCATTACAATTGGCTTTTTCAATAGAAGCTGTTCAAAGTGTTGATGGACCTGAGAATGTTTGGGGATTAGATACACCACCTTGGGGAGGTGTATGGTAATGAATAAATTAATGGCATATATGAAACATAGTTTGGTCATTATCATCACTACTATTTTTGTTTTTGGTTTATTAGCATTTATCGTTAAATCAGAAGCATTTAGTCATGAAAATAATCGAATTCAATATCAAGATATGAGTTTTAATGGCACATATGATTGGGAAAAAACGCCACAAACCTTTACGTCCAGTGATGATTATCTATCATATAGTGGTTTGCATAATATTTTTATAACAAGTTTAAATGCAACTGAAATAAATAATGATTTAGTGGGTATTCAATTTATACGTTTTGATACCGCTGATGAATTGTATCAATTTTCTATAGATGTTTCTTTTTATAATGTCTATGATTCTGCGGATGCAGAAATGGCGAATAAAGTGAATTATTTGTTGTCTTTAGATTATGTGTTGGGTAGAGATATTGATTATTCAGTGATGAAATCAAAAGCATTTTTACCAATTGGATATGATTTTTCAGACATAAGTTCTAATAGTTATAGCAACATTTTTACCGGAACATTTGATGGACAAGGTTTTGAGATACAAAACTTATATTTAGGGGGGTATTCAGACTTTGTTTATGAAGAACTGCTAGGTGAAGAAGTCATCAAAACACCGATTGCTAGCTATTATGCAATGTTTACCTACAATGAAGGGACAATAAAGAACTTTGGTTTAATTAATCCTAATATAGAGTTATTAGAAGTAAATACAGCTTTAACTCAACTGGCTAATGTGGTTGGCGAAAACTCTGTTGGTGGTATAGTTGATCATGTTTATGTTATTGATAATAGAGAAGACGTGACTGAAGCGGGTATAAGATATAGAGTTGGAAGTAGTTCAGTAGATTTTGAAGCAGCTGGTATCGTTCATACTAATATGGGTAATTTTTCTAATAGTTATTACACATCAAAAGTCGTCGTGAATGGAAACTATATCAATAAATTCACTGTAGAACCTTTATACATAACCAATTCAGGAAACATCAGTCATTTGGTATATGATAAAAATGTTTATTTATCCGAAGTTGCGGTAGGGACATCCGTATTTTTGATTGATGCACCTGTGAATGGTATTGATGAAACGACAAGTTTAATGAAGTCAGATCAATCGACATTAAGTTTAGGAAATTGGTTTTTCTATCCGGATGATGGATATCCATTGTTAAAAGGGTTAGTTTATGACAATACGGACGGATATTATCAAATATCAACTGCAAGAGACTTGGCATTCATTTCTAAATTATTACTCTTTAATACGGTTATAAATGGCAACCAATTTGCAGACTCGAATTTTAAATTAACTAATAATATTGACATGAGCGTATTGTCTCCAGGTGCTTATCAAACACCAGATACAACCTTTAATGGTCATTTTATTGGAACCAATGCACAAGCCATTGATAATAGTGAACACTATTATATATATAATTTAATAATTAATGATTATGTGACATATAATTCCAAACTATATGCAGGACTATTTAGCGTATTGGGTAATGGTTCATTAATAAAAGATTTGAACTTTATAGATTCTCAAATAACACTTGGATCATCAAGTGATTTTTACTCATACGATACTTATATTGGAGGAATAGCTGGAGAAATGATTGCTGGTGCAATCGAAGATGTGTATGTAGATGTTGATATTACTTTAGGAAATGATGATTTAGGCTCAACACGTCTTGGTGGCATTGTGGGAGAAGCATCTGGCCGTATAGAAAGAACATCGTATAATGGTTTGATTGATTTTAATGAACATACATTTAATCCAAATCTTCCAATCGTCGGTAGTTATTTTATTGGTGGTATTGTTGGAAGAACAGGTAGCGCTAAATTAGTTCTAAACGAAGTCGTCAACAATAACCAAATTACATCTTTAGGTACTTCTTCAGAAATTAATCTGGCAACTGAGTCACCGGAATTAAACGTATATACAGGTGGTGTTATTGGTTATTCTTATCATACAACAGCTGCTAAACATGAAATGACCAATGTCACCAATCGCGGAAATATTATTTTAAGAAATATTTCTTTACCTGATTCACTGAACGGACAACAATACGCAGGTGGTGTTTTTGGTCAAGTCGGCGGTGTTGCTCCAACCTTAGAAGATGAAACAGGTATTAAGTTTGCGAATTTCTATAATGAGGGTGATATATCTTACAATTATAGTAGTAATAGAATAGATGTATTTAGTGGTGGTATAGGAACCACTGATTTTGATAGTGCTTTTGAACTTGCTTTAATGACGAATCAGGCAAGTTTTATCTATGACACGACAGGCACTGCGTATACAACAACTAATTTTAATTATGCATCAATGATTTATGATATGGGTGATTATGATGTGACCGTTTCAAGGAGTTATAGTTATGGTGATATAACCTATGATTCAGCAATTTACACCAGTACTTTTGGCTTTGTTGAAACAAACGATACTAATGATTTAAACATTGAATATTCAGCCAATTATGGCGATATTACCTATATGGGCTCATCAAGTATAACGGCAAATGATGATTTAAATATATTTGTTTTCTCTAGTAATAGTAACGTTAATTATATGAATGTTCATAATTATGGAGATATTAGTGTTGTGAACATTGATATGCAAAGTCATCAATTATATATTGCTGGTTTTGCCAAAGTATTGGCTGATACATATTACATTCAAAATTCTTTAAATGAGGGTAATATTATATTTGCTAATATCAGTGGTTATGGGAATATTTTTGTGAGTGGTTTTATAAACATTAACCAGTCAGGAGATTTACATTTAGCTAGCCAATCTTTGGATCAACCAATTGCAAATTATGGTATTATCAATTCAATTAATTATGGTAATATTACAACAACCTACGATGCCTCGACTTATGGTGTTGATGGAACCAACAATACATTTGTAGGTGGCTTAGCGACGTTAAATAAAGGCTCTATTCAAGATTCAGCCAATCTAGGGCATATTAGTATTTTAAATACATCAACAGTCGGAACAACAACATTTCAAACTTCTGATACTTTAGCTGGGCTAGTGAGTGATTATACCGCTGGAATAGCTGCTGGTGGTGTAAGTGCTATTGTTTTAGATGGAAATTCTCGCATATATGACAGTTCTAATAATGGTGATGTGATTGTAAAAGCTGAAGAATTTGTGAGGGCTGGTGGCGTATTAGGTGTTAGTTTATACGAAGAAGCCTTATCAGGTGGTATTACTTCAGCACTTGGTTTAGTGGATGATATTCAAAATTCTATTTTATCGAATGGATTTAATTTTGGTAATATTTCAGCCATTACATCACAAATCGGCTATTATTCTACTTCGTATAAATATATTAATTTAACAAGTCTATATGTTGGATCGAATCCTCGTTCGGATTCTGATTTGGGATTACAAGATGATTCTACTTATGGGACTGATGATAGACCACCTGTTTATGCAGCCGCTGGTGGTGTGATTGGTTATGGATTATCTTATATGCAACGAATGATAAATCATGGGACCATCTCCTCAACAGATGTTGCTGGGGGTGTTGTTGGTGCGACTTATGCTCTAGGGAATATAACAACGGTCACAAATATTACGACCGCCGTAAATTATGGAGATATTAAATCAATTGATAACGCAGATTATAATTTAATCACTCAGGATAAATTAAATTCTACTCAATTAACGAATTATTATATGAGTGATGGTAATACTTTTATTTATCCAACTGCAATGTCTAGAGAGTTACCTGCTGGAAAAAGAGCTTTCGGGGGAATTTTTGGGCGTTTGCAAAGAGGGTTGAATGGATATATGACATCAAATGGTGGGTCATTTGACTTTATCGTGAATGCTAATTCCAATATTGATTTAATTGGGCGTTTAGACCAAGTTGATAATTTTTCAAGTTCTTTAAGATTCTTTATCTTTAATGATGCTATTTATTATTCTGCCAAAGATAACGATACAACTCAAGTTGTTTTTTCTGGTTTTGAATACGCTGAGGATTGGAATGGGTATGGTGCAGTTCAAGAAATAATTGAAGTGAATCATATAGGTTACACTCAGGACGGGGGTACTTATTACCATGATTATGAAGCGGTAACAGAAGTCTTTTATACTTATTGGCAGCAAGGTAATTATCGTAGTTCAATAATAATCAATGATTATTTTTATGAAACTATTACTTCATACTCATCTACGCCACCAGGTTCAAGTTACTCTGTGGGCGACTTATATTATTATAATAGTGGTAATCAGTATTTGGGTCCTAGAGATATTCCTTGGATTACAGAAGATCCAAATGATCCATTGTTAACTGATTCGGCAACTGAATATATGTATGATGATAATTTTGAAATGAGAACAAATTCTGTTTTATCTGAATATATTTATTATGCAGAAGCGAGTCTTTTAGCAGACCGTTTTCAAACAACAGGATCAAATCCTAGGCCAAATGGTATGTATGTCTTATCAACAACTGCAGGTGAAACCTATGGGCTTGTATTACCGAACAATATTAATATTTATGATATTGAATTAATTGATGAAGAAGAAGATATTTCATTAAATGAGGAATATCATTTATTACCAAACACAGATACTTTAAATCTAAATCAAGATGTTGTTGATCAGTATAATTTATTAAGACAAACAGAATTTAATGATAAATCAAATATGATTGATGATGTCGATAATCAACAGTTTTCGCTTGAAGAAACTAATGGTAGTTCAAACATTATTGAACAAGCTGATATTGATTATCTAAACCAGGTCATTACAATATCCATAAGTATGGAAGCTTTTATAGACACACAGACAACTGCAAGTTTTGAAATCACCAACGCCTTAACATCAGCAAATGCCTTAATTGGTATTAGAGCAAGTGAATATGGTGGAACTTTAACTGCTTTACAAGATGCATTATATTTGGAAAGATACACTGATATCGCAACATCTCCATCAACAAAAGCAATTTTAGATGTAACTTTACCAAGTCAGAGTATAACCACTTCTGAAACTCATACACTCGGTTATTTCAGTGTTTATTCAGAAGCTTTTGTGATGGATACTGAAAATGGAGTTTATGATTATTCAAATACAAATTATTATTCAGACTATCGAATAGATATTGAATTTTTACCAAATATTACCCAAATGGGTTACTATACAGGTGTGGATTCTGTTAGTTTTAATGGGGGTTCAACAACAAACATTACACCGTCTTATACGGTTGATTTAAGGGGTGAAGGTGATGTGAATTACAATGGTACCCTAACCTTGAATTTTGTCGATTACAATTATCTATTTGAAGATGATTATGATTTTAAGAATTACTTTGTTTTAAAATATTATGATGGAACGATTGTTGATGAACAGTATTATGATATTGATACAGTTCCTTTCAATAATTATTATTATTCAATCACCTTTGATCTTAGTTCAGATATCAAAGCAGGAGACTATTATTTAGAATACAGTTATTATCCAGTTTCATATACTTATCGAATTGATTTTGATAAAGCACCTTCGCCTAATAAAGAATTATTGGATTTTACCTATTATTCTGAAATTGATTCAGTTCCTGAGAATATATCAACAACCTTTACTTCATATATTCATTTGGGTGAAATATTAACCCCTGAAAATGGTGCCTTGTTTAACATAACAGAAGTACCGAACACTGATAGTTATTTATCGTCAAACTATAATGTATCTTATATGAACTCTGGTTCTTTAGAAATATCAGGTTTTTCAGAAATAATTAGAGCGGAGTTAATGGGAAGTTCTTATACAAATGGCTATAGAAGCTATCAATTAGAATATGATTTACAAGCAGAAGATGGTTCTATAATAACTTATTATCATACATTGACTGAAAGAGAAATATCTGTAGAATTCGTCCAAAAAAATGATAACTTTGTAGATATTGATAATGTTTTTGCGATAAGAGAAACAGAACTAACTGAATTTAGAGTGGATTTAGGATTTGATAAACCCTTGGTAGAAGAAGGTGTCTTTAATTATGGAGATCCTAGCACGGTTTTCACAATTAATGTGACGGGAACAGATTCCAATGATGTAGCATATTTACCTGAGGAAATCACAGGGATTACTTATCAATTTTCAGAATATTTAGAAATTGATATGTCTATTGACACATTACCAGGTACTTATCAATTCGAAATATTATATGTCCGAAATGGTGGTGTTGGGAC
The DNA here is from genome assembly GCA_027859085.1 of Mycoplasmatota bacterium. Lineage (GTDB taxonomy): Bacteria > Bacillota_I > Bacilli_A > Izemoplasmatales > Hujiaoplasmataceae > Hujiaoplasma. Next base: position 2,518 of record JAQIBJ010000003.1, on the reverse strand, counting down.
TGTAGATATTAGAACTGAGTCAGGCACATATTTAGAAATCACCAAAATAGAAGGGCAGAATGCTTATTTCTCTGATTTAGTATTTTCACAAATAGAAACCGAAACTTTATACCCTGAAATCAATATCATTGATGCAAATGGAGATTTAGTCCCAAATCCAATTTATGATCCTAAAGCATATTTTAACGGTTTTGATTATGATGGTGCAGAAGAAGATGGATATCAGTACTTTAGTATTGAGGGTAGAGTTAGTAATATACCGCTTGATTCTTATCAACCATATTTCTTCGATTCATTACCTTTAGGTGCGACTATTTCAAAAAGAATTTGGAATGGAACTGATTGGGAATGGTCAGTTGAGGTTGGCCAAAACTCTTCTCAAGATGATAAAGCTCTACTTAGTGAAAACTTTACAAGTGATCCGGTTACAGGACAAGAAACAGAAGCTGTTATTCGTTATAGGGTGACTTCCGAAAACGAAAACAATAGTGTTTATTATGATATATCTGTGTCAGATGTCATTTATAACGTAACATTTATATTTGATATCTATTATTGTTCGGATAGTTCACAGACAAATTGTGTGCTCGCTAATGAATCACTAGAATTAAGTGATGAATTGATAATCATTAATGTTCAAAACTTATTAACTGATGGGCGTAATGATGTTTATGGCGTAACTGATCCAATAGATTACCCTGATTTCACTGAAGTATTAGGATTAAATAATAAAATATTACAGTTCTATTATCCAGCATCAGATATTTATAGTTATCGTTTTGGTCGTAATAAATCCAACTATTATTCATTCAGTTTAGATTTACCATTAGACCAATATCTAAACGATATTTATGCTTATGACATTGAATTTGTTATTGGAGAGGATGCTTATATATTAAATGATGCTAATGATTATGATCCTGAATTACAGGGTAAATACTATTATATTGAACAATCGATTCATATGAGAACAAGAGCATTTAATATCTATATTTATCCAACAACAAATCCAACAACAGATATGCCATATGGATTATTTGACTTTATCAGATCGTGGGGAAACAATGATGAGTAAGATGAAAAAAGATACCATATCAAATAAGCGTATGTTTAAATTAACCATTTATATAAATGCTTTATTGTTTGCTTATATTGTTTTAATGACTCTTTTTGTTATCTTCTTAAGAGAACAATTAGAAATTCGCCAAATGATAATGTTTTTGAGTATTTATAGTGGTTTATATTTAATGAATTTAATTATTTTGATTTGGTTAAGTAAAAAAATCGGATTATATATAAATAATGTAAGTCAAATATCAGATGCGTTTTTGGATTTTGATCCAATTACAGGATTGGATAAAAGAAAAACCATTAGAGAATATGTTAATCAAACAATTTTTATCCATCAAAAAAAAGCCGCTTTATGTTTGTTCCAATTGGATGATTATAAAGAAATATCGATTATAAAGAGTCAAGAAATGGCTGATGAGATGATGAGAGAGTTGGCAAGACGTTTGACTGAAAAAACAAATGATCAAAACATCTTATTTTCTTTTTCTGAAAACGAAATTGGTTATATCATTACTGAGTACAACAATTTAGATGATATTAAGGAAACCATCAGTGAGGTTATTTCATATTTTAAATCATCAAAAGTTGTTAAGAGCATTAAACCAGATACCTTGGTAGGCGCAGGAATTTCTGTCTATCCAAAAGACAGCTTAGAATTAGATGGTTTATTAAGGAAATGCGAATTGTCTTTATATAGAACAAAATTAACATCTGAAAAGCAAACCATTTTTTACGATGAAAAGATGACCGATGAAGTGGTTTATGATGTCGAGATTACCGAACAATTATCAAAAGCAGTTGAGGACGATGAAATACATTTAAAATTTCAACCAATTGTAGATATGAATCACGAAATCTATGGTTTTGAATCTTTAGCAAGATGGACTTCACCAGTTGTTGGTGATGTGAGTCCAGATATTTTTATTAATAGCGCTGAAAAGAATTATATGATTGTGCCATTAGGTAATCATATTTTAAAAAAATCATGTGAAGCTCAAGTTGCTTTAAAAGAGCGCTTTAACCGAGAATTTATGATGAGTGTTAACGTGTCATTAATCCAATTATTACAACCTGGTTTTCTTAATGTTGTTAAAGAGGTGATTAAAGATACTAAGATTAATACTGATTTCTTAACATTAGAATTAACTGAGAGTATTTTTATAGATTCTACTTTTGATTTAAATAAAAAGTTGAAAGACTTGCATGAACTTGGTATAAAATTATCTATAGATGATTTTGGTACTGGGTATTCTTCGATGACTTATTTACAAAAGATTGATTTTGATTTATTGAAGATCGATAAATCATTTGTGGATGGTATGATTCCGTATAAAAAAGATAAAGAAATCATCAAATCAATCATTGAGTTGGCGTCCAATCTTAAAATGGAAGTTGTCGTGGAAGGTGTTGAAAACAGCAAGCAATTAGAGTATTTAAATAGTATTTC
>JAQIBJ010000066.1 GCA_027859085.1 Mycoplasmatota bacterium | reverse complement strand
AAAGGTAAGCCCAATGCCGTATGGATAGGGTCTAAAGGTCGGAACACGCCTAAGCGAACTTACTTGTTTATGAGTTAGTTTTCGTTTGAATGAGTAATCTGCAAGATTACTTTTGTTCTGCAAATCAATTTTGATGACATCGTAATGATTGTCTAGATTCGAAGTGTATTTGGTGATTTGTATATTTTCTTCATCATTATGTGGATAGACCTCAATAATAATTATGCCTTTATCACTTAGTATGGTTAATAGCGATTTCAAAGAAGCGATGGTTGAATCTGCATGGGTAACAATAGACTTATCTCCACCAGGTAAATAACCAAGATTATATATTGCGACATCAATCATTTCGTTCACATGATTTAAGATATTTACATGATTATCGTTAATAAACGTTACATTACTAGTGTCTTTTAACAAGTCTTTAGCATGATTAATGGCTTCATCCTGAATATCAAAGGCGTAGACTTTCTTAGAAATCTTAGATAAAAATAAAGTATCATAGCCATTACCACAAGTCATGTCTATTGAAACATTAATGTTTGTATATTCTTTTAGAATGATCTTATATAGATTTGTGAGTTGTATCATCATATATCCTCTTTCGTTTGATCAAATAATTAACTCTAACTGTGCCATAAACACCAATGATAATCAATATACCACCAATGAGGTGATAAAATCCTAGGTCTTCTTGCAAAAGTAAAAAACCTGCCAATACAGCAACAATGGTCGCGATGTTTGAATAGATTGAAGAGACATGCACCGGTAACTTACTCAAAGTATAATTCACTAAGACGAACCCGAGGATTGAAGCTAAAATACCTAAGTATAAAATAGGAAAAAGGACTTCGATTTTTATTAAATTATTAAAATAACGATATAATTCTTGTTTTAAAGATAATTGAATAATATAAATAAAATTAAAAGTTACCATACCAACTAATGTCATAAAGTAGGTGATTTCTAAAGGTTTAAAAGTACGAGATGCACTTCTTGAAGCGATATTAAATAAAGCAGCTGAAATGACAGCCATTAATAATAGAACAAACCCTAAAATATCTGCTTGGAAATTTAAATCAGGTTTTGCTATTTGAATAATGATGACCCCAAGAAAACTGACTAAAATAAACAATGTTTGGATGATTTTTGGTTTCTCTTTTAGAATAATACTTCCAAATATAGCAACAAATATTGGAATTAATGCAATCATTAATCCCGCTTCAGCGCTAGTTGTTTTTGATACACCATAGGTTTCAAAAATGAAATATAAGATTGGTTGAAATAAAGCGACAAGAATGATTGGTAAACTGTTTTTTAATTTGATTTTGATTTTTACAACTTTGGTAAGTCTTAAGGCTTCGAAAAAGATGAAGGCTACTAAAAAGCGATAAGCAATTACGCCCATTGGGGTAATGGAACCCATAAGGAATTTCGATAATGCAAAAGAAAATCCGAAAATAATACTAAAACTAATACCAGCGAGGTGTGCCCATTTATTCATGATATAAATCTCCTTGATAGTAAGTGTTTTTTCTCATTAATTTATCAATTTCATTAGTAACAACGAATTTTTTTAATGTCCATTCTGGTTTGATTAATAAATCTCTTGGTGGATCACCTGTGATTCTATGAACAATAATATCATTTCTTAATAATCGAAGTTGTTTAACAGTTATGTTAACGTATTCTTCGAGTGTTAGAATATGGAAAGGATTATTTTTAAATAGAGTTTCTAATGGCGTGTTTTTTAGTAGATATAGCATATGGATTTTAATTCCTTGAATACCTAAACCATTTAGATACTGAATTGTATCCATCATCATTTGTTCGTTTTCACCAGGTAAACCGTTAATGATATGAGCAACAACATCAATGTTTCTTTTTCTAAGCGCTTTAACAGTCTTTGAAAATGTATCTCTATCATGGCCTCTATTAATCAGTTTTAATGTTTCGTTATGCATGCTTTGAAGACCAAGTTCAATGGTCAAATAAGTCTTTTGATTTATTTCTTCTAATAAATCATAGATTTTAGGGCTAAAACAGTCAGCTCTTGTGCCGATATTAAGACCAATGATATCTTCATCCAAAGATAGTGCTTCATTAAATAGGGTTTCTAACTTTTTAATAGGGCCATAAGTGTTTGTGTTGGCTTGAAAATAGGCGATGTATTTTCCTGTTTTCCATTTTTGATGCATCATGGTTTTAATCTCGTTAAATTGCGTTGGTAGGTCACCAAATTTATCACCAGCAAAATCACCTGAACCGGCTTCGGAGCAAAATATGCATCCTTTGTCTGAAAAAATACCGTCTCTATTGGGACAGCTAAAGTTGCCGTTCAAGGCAATTTTCATGACTTTAGAATTAAACCTTGAACGATAATAATTGTTTAATGTATTATAATGTTTTTCATTTGTAAAATAGTTCATAAAATCACCAGTTAAATTATATCATAATTTGTGTGTTATTGATGATGTTTTCTGAGTAAAAGTGATTATTCCTTGCAAGTCAGTCATTTATTGTTTATAATTGTATTTAGGTGATTATATGTATAATATTATTAGAGAAAGTATCTTAAATCCGAAAGGGTTAATTAAATTTCATAGTAAAAAAGGCTGGTTCGTTTTCCTTTACATATTATTTTTAGCAGTTTTGTTATCAATTAGTATGTTTGTTTTCTTATTGGCTTATGACAACCCTACAGTGAATGACCAAACAACCAGTTGTCAAGTCGTTGATAATTCATTTATTTGTGCTGAAAACGATAATTTAAATACACAGTTTGAAGTCTATGGCGTGCCAATGTTTTTCTTGACCGATAGTCAAGATGTTAGGGATGTAAACGTAGAAGAATTAGATGTTGCGATTATTGTTCAGGGTGATCAAGCATTTTATCGTTTTGGAACGTCAACAATGACTGCTTTAGATATATCAGGATATGAATCAGTGGCAGATTTTTATAGTGGTATAAAAACAACCATTGCAATCAGTATGATAGTATTTACACTCTTTCAAAACATTGCAATAATCCTATTCATCATATTGGTTTCAACGATACCATTCTTAAGGTTTAGAAAACAAATCAGATATAAGAAAATTTTTAAAATGGTTACTTTTGCATCAACACCAATCGCCATATTATTACTGATTAATAATATGTTGAATTTTGGAACATTGATTTTCTTTATTTTAATGTTTTTGGGTTATCGTTCAATTTTCTCATTACAAAAAGAATTATATGTTCGTTCAATGGTGAAAAAACAACGTGAAAATCAAAAAGGTCATTTTAAAGACAATTCAATTGATTCAGATGACGTAATTGATCAAGAAGACGATGAAGAAAAAGACGAAGAATAAAATTGTAAATTATTAAATTTATGATATAATAATTGTAAATACAGAGAAACAGAAATAGTAAATAAGGTTTTCTTTAAAGAGAGTTAGTGATTGGTGGAAACTAATAAGCAAACTTATTGAATTAGTCTGTGGAGTAGGTTTTATGCAGCACGTAAGTAAAACCCGTATCCTGCGTTAAAGGTTTAAGTGCTAGGTAACTAGAACTAAGGTGGTACCACGGTTTATTAATCGTCCTTTATTTAAGGACGATTTTTTTTATTTTTAGGAGGAAAAGAAGATGAGTGAATTTATCCCGAGTTTTGAACACGAAAAAATAGAAAAGAAATGGCAAGATAAATGGTATAATGATGACTATTTTAAAGCTGAAGACTTTTCCAAAAAAGAAAAGTATTATAGTTTAGTAGAGTTTCCATATCCAAGTGGCGCTGGTATGCATATTGGGCATATTAGGGCATATTTATCTTTGGAAGTCATCTCTAGAAAGAGACGTATGGAAGGATTTAATGTTCTATATCCAATCGGTTTTGATGCTTTTGGTTTACCGACAGAGAATTATGCCATTAAAAATCAAATACATCCAAGAAAAATTACTGATGATAATATTAAAACCTTTATAAAACAACTTAAAGCAGCTGGTATCTCATTTGATTTTTCAAGAATAGTTGATACGACTGATCCAAAGTATTATCGTTGGACACAGTGGATTTTCTTGAAGATGTATGAGCATGGTTTGGTCTTTAAAGATAAAACTTATGTGAATTATTGTCCAAGTTGTCAAGTTGTTTTGTCAAATGAGGAATCTCAAGGCGGAAAATGTGACAGGTGTGACTCGGATGTTACCCAAATGGAAAAAGATGTTTGGTTCTTAAAAATCACTAAATATGCCAATGAATTATTAAAGGGGTTAAATGATTTAGAGTCAAATGATAGAATTAAAACTGAGCAAGAACGTTGGATTGGAAAATCAACCGGAGCGAATCTTTATTTCCCTATAAAAGATACTGATAAATCTTTGGAAGTTTTTACAACAAGACCAGATACAATTTATGGTGCAACCTTTATGGTTATAGCACCAGAACATCCATATATTAATTTATTTAAAGATCAGATTCAAAATATAGAAGAAGTTCGTGTGTATCAAGAAAAAGCCAAATCAAAAACAGAATTTGAACGTGTTGAACTTGCAAAAGATAAGACAGGCGTAAAGTTGTCAGGTTTGGTTGCGACTAATCCGATTAGTAAACAGGAAATACCTATATTTATTTCAGATTATGTCATGATGTCTTATGGTACTGGAGCAATTATGGCAGTACCTGCACATGATACAAGAGATTACGATTTTGCAAAAAAATATGATTTAGAGATTATTGAAGTCATCAAAGGTGGAAATATAGAAGAAGAAGCTTATACCGATAGTGAAACTGGTGAAATGATTAACAGCCCGATTATAAATGGCTTATCAGTTCAAAAAGCAATTGAAACCATCAGTGAATATATTGAAAAAGAAAAGATTGGACATAAAGCCATTCAATTCAAAATGAAAGATTGGGCTTTTAATAGACAACGTTATTGGGGAGAACCAATTCCGATTATTTATTGTGATAATTGTGGTATTGTACCTGTCCCGTATGAAGATCTTCCAGTTGAACTTCCTTACATTGAAAAGTTTTCACCATCAAGTACTGGTGAGTCTCCACTTGCTAGTATTGATGATTTTGTCAATACGACTTGTCCTAAATGTGGTGGCTTTGCAAAAAGAGAAACAGACACGATGCCTCAATGGGCTGGATCAAGTTGGTATTTCTTAAGATATATGGACCCATATAATGATCAAGCATTGGCCAGTCAAGAAAAAATGGAATATTGGGGACAAGTGGATTGGTACAATGGTGGTATGGAACATGTTACAAGACATTTAATTTACTCAAGATTTTGGAATCAATTTTTACATGAAATAGGTGTTGTTCCCCATAAAGAACCTTATAAAAAAAGAACAGCACAAGGAATGATTTTAGGATCAGATAATGAAAAGATGTCTAAGTCCCGTGGTAATGTTATTAATCCTATGGAGATTATTGATGAATATGGAGCAGACACATTAAGGACTTTTGTATTATTTTTAAGTGATTACGAAATGAGCACACCTTGGAATGAAGATGGTGTAAAAGGTGCTAGAAGATTCTTAGATAAAATTTGGAGAATGTATCCAAAGGTCAATCAATTAGAAGTTATATCAAAAGATTTAGAAAGAGATATCCATGTTACAATTAAAGGTGTACATGAAGATATTGAGAACTTAAAATTCAATACAGCGATTGCTAAACTCATGGAATTGGTGAATGTTTATAATAAACAAGAAGAATTATCCAAAACTGAGTATGAGATTTTACTAAAATTGACATATTCAATTGCGCCGCATATGACTGAAGAATTATGGGAAATGTTAGGTCATGATGAATTATTAGTGTTTTCACCTTTCCCACAATATGATGAAAAGAAATTAGTAAAAGACGAAATAGAACTTGTTTTAAGTGTCAATGGTAAATTAAGGGACAAAGTTGTTGTAGAAAATAATTTAGATAAAAAAATATTAGAGAAAATCGCTTTAGACAGCGAAAAAATACAAAAATACACTGAAGGTAAACAAATCATTAAAGTTATTGTTGTGCCAAATAAATTGGTCAACATTGTTGTAAAATAATATAGAGGTGTCAATCATATGATTGACATCTTTTTTAAAGAAAATATCACTCTCTTAAGTAATATTTAATTGGGTGATAAGATGATAGAGAAAGTAATATATAGGAACAGCGTAAGAGCAATAAAAGCAGTTGAAGATAAATGTAATCGGTGTATGAGTCACCATATTGTTATTGCAGAAAACCAACATCATTATTGCGAAGATTGTTATGAAAATCAGATTATGTCAGATCATTTATATTTGGAACGCTATGAAAGGACAAGAAAACAAAAGGAACATGTCTTAAAAATAGATTTTGATTTGGCTGAATCTCAATTAAAAGGATCAAGATTCATAAAAAATTGTTATGAGAGAAAAGATAATGGTTATTTACATGCGGTCTGTGGTGCTGGAAAAACTGAAATGTGTTTAGAAACTATATTGAATTGTTTGAATGAGGGAAAAAGCATTGTATTCGTGATACCGAGAGTGGAAATCATTAAACAACTTTATGAAAGATTTAATACATATTTTCCCAAAACAACAATATGTGCGTTATATCAAGATATGTCTTTTAATGAATCAGCTGATATATATATTTCAACGCCTCAACAATTAATCAAGTTTTATCATGAATTTAATTTGATGATTATAGATGAAGCTGATGCATTTCCTTACTACCAAAATAAGCATTTGTATCGTTTAGTGAATAAAGCCTTGAATCCAAATGGTGTATTAATCTATATTAGTGCGACGATGCCTGATGATTATAAGAAAATGATAGATTCAGGTGAAATGAATTATTGTTTAATTCCATTCAGATTTCATCAAAAAGATTTGGTAATTCCTTCCTTCAAAAAATATCAGTATATGTTCTCCAATAAGTTATTAATGTTAATCTCTGATTATAGAAATAATCAAAAACGACTATTGATATATTTTCCAAGTATTCATCTGATGTCTAAGTTTAGATGGTTCCTATTAAAACAAGCTATTGATACTGAAATGATTTCTTCTCAAACACTGTATAAAAATGAAGTATTAAAACGGTTTGAAAATAGCGAATACAATATACTATTAACAACTACTTTGTTGGAACGAGGTGTAACCTTTACAAACTGCAATGTATTTGTAATAGAAGCGGATCATAAGATATTTGATAAAGATACTTTGATACAGATTGCTGGAAGAGTTGGTAGGGATAAAAAATATTCAACAGGTGAGTTAATATTTTTATCTAGATTCATCACTACAGAAATGAAACAAGCAAAAATAGAATTAATAAAGTTAAATAAGGTTAAGAATAATGATTTGCAAGTTATGTGATAAATTCTATCTTGATGAGGACTCAATAACTGGAATATTCACATTTAGCAAAGTTTGTGAAGCGTGTAAAAAAAAGTTTATTCCAAATGAATTATATGAAGTGATTCCAATTAATCATGGTTTAATTGAATACCATTATTTATATGAAAATATGAATTTAAATATAAAACAAAAATATTATTTAAACCAGTACTTGGATATTTTATATTTAAAGATAATAGACCAGTTTAACAAATATGATTTATATATTTTTCTAGATGATGATGTATATTATGAAACCTCCTATTTTGGTGATTTAGTCAATGACTATAAACATGTTTTCATTTTTTCTTTAATGAGAAAAGAATTGATGTATAAAACGATATTTTGAAAAAAAATGGTGAGTTCATTTACTATTGGTTTTTCAGATGGTATAATTAGATGTACAAATAAAAATAAAGGAGTGGTTTTATGAGAGTAGAAATTGTTGGAAAGTCAGGATTTGTAATTACTGATGCAATTAGAAACTACGTAGAAAAGAAGTTAGGAAAAGTCGATCGACTGTTTACAGAGCAATTAGACGCAACGGTTGTATGTAAGGTCCATCGAGATGGAACAAAGGTAGAAATTACCATTCCAATTAAATTCTTAACGTTAAGAGCTGAGGTTAAAGATCGTGATTTGTACGCTGCAATTGATAAAGCAGTTGATAAACTTGAGGCTCAGTTAAGAAAAAACAAGCATAAGATGAATCGATCATTACAAGAAAGAGAAGGTTTAAAAAATACTTTTGCTTCTGATGATTTAGATTTAGAAGAATTAGAAAAAGAGTTAATTGATCCTGTTAAAAAGAAAAAAATTCGCTTGGAGATTTTATCTTTTGATGAAGCGTTAACACAAATGGATATATTAGATCATGATTTCTTTATTTATAAAAACGAAGACAATGAAACAAGCATTTTATATTTAAGAGATGATGGTAAATACGGTTTAATTGAAACTGAGTAATTAGAGTGGCCATTTATTGGCCACTTTTTTTTCTGATTGATGCCGTAAATGATTGAATAAACTGCACAAAAATGGTATCATTATATAGAACATTCGAGGTGATAAAATTGTTTAAATTATTTGACGCAAATAAGAGAATATTAAAAAAATTAGAAAAGAAAGCTTCTGAAATTTTGGCTTTGGAGGATGAATATAAATCATTGTCTGACGAAGAACTCCAAGCTAAAACAGAGGCGTTTAGAAAAAGGTTAGAGACTGAAACTATAGATGACTTATTGGTTGAAGCTTATGCAACAGTTAGGGAAGCGTCTACTAGAGTTCTTCATATGACGCCTTTTAAAGTCCAAATCATGGGCGCCGTTTCAATTCACGAAGGTAACATTGCTGAAATGAAAACTGGTGAAGGTAAAACGTTGACGGCAGTGATGCCGGCATATTTAAATGCGCTTACTGGTGAAGGGGTTCACATTGTTACTGTTAATGATTACTTGGCTAGACGTGAAGCTGAAGGTGAAATCGGTGATTTATTTCGTTGGTTAGGTTTAACTGTCGGATTGAATACAAGAGAATTATCGCCTGATGAAAAAAGGGAAGTATATAAGTTTGATGTATTGTATTCAACAAACAATGAATTAGGTTTTGATTATCTAAGAGATCATATGGTTGTTTACAAAGAACGGATTGTTCAAAGAAATTTGAATTTTGCGATTATTGATGAAGTTGACTCGATTTTAATTGATGAAGCAAGAACGCCTTTGATTATATCTGGTGGCGCGAAAAATACGGCCGAATTATATAAACAAGCCAATTATTTTGTGATACGTTTAAAAGATGAAGAAGACTATGAAATTGATATTAAAACTAAAGCAATAACATTAACTGAAGAAGGCATACATAAAGCAGAGAACCATTTTAATTTGGAAAACTTATATGATGTAAGTCACGTTGTCTTGTTACACCATATCAATAATGCATTAAGAGCGAATTTTATTATGCAAAAAGATATTGACTATGTCGTACAAGATGGAAAAGTTGTGATTGTTGACGCATTTACGGGTCGTTTAATGCACGGGCGTCAGTTTTCAGAAGGACTTCATCAAGCGTTAGAAGCAAAAGAAGCTGTTGAAATAAAAAAAGAAACATCAACATTAGCGACGATTACATTCCAAAATTTCTTTAGAATGTACACAAAGTTATCTGGTATGACTGGTACCGCTAAAACCGAGGAAGAAGAGTTTAGAGAAATTTACAACATGGATGTTGTTGTTATTCCAACTAACGAACCAGTAATTCGTATAGATGATAATGATTTAATTTTTGCATCTATGGAAGCAAAATATAAAGCATTGGCAGAAGAGATTACAAGACGATATAAATTAGGCCAACCACAATTAGTAGGTACAGTATCAATTGAAAGTTCTGAATTGTTGTCTAAGTTATTAAAGAAAAATGGAGTTAAACATGATGTTTTAAATGCCAAACAACATGAACGAGAAGCTGATATTGTTGCGAATGCTGGTCAAAAATACGCTGTTACAATTGCGACTAATATGGCCGGTCGAGGTACCGACATTAAACTTGGAGAAGGTGTTGTAGAATTAGGAGGATTGGCTGTTATTGGTACGGAAAGACATGAATCAAGACGTATTGATAATCAGTTAAGAGGTCGTTCTGGTCGTCAGGGAGATCCAGGTTTTTCAAGATTCTTTTTATCAGCCGATGATGAGTTGCTAAAAAGATTTGGTGGCGATCGTTTCAAGAGAATGATTGAAATGATTAATGGTAAAGGTGAAAACAAAAATGCGCCTTTAGATTTTAAAATGTTTTCTAAAATGGTCTTGAGAGCACAGAGACAAATTGAAGGAAATAACTATGATAGACGTAAAACTGTATTACAATATGATGAAATTCTCAAAAAACAAAGAGATATTATTTACAAACAAAGAACTGATGTTCTATTTTTAGAATCAATCGAAGAATTTATTAATAATATGGTTTATTCTACGTTAAGTAAAATTATTGCGAATCATCCAGATAATTTTGAAGAATTAGAGAAAGTCATTCACAATTATTTTGGTAAAAATATGATTGATATAGAAATATTAAAAACTGAAGAAGATCAATATCAATATTTAATTGACATGTATGAAAAAGACAAAGAAGAAAAGAAATCTTTGGTTGGAGAAAAAGTCTTTAATGATTTTTTAAAATCAATCACTCTAAGAGTAGTTGATACTTATTGGGTTCAACATATTGATGCGATGAGTGAGTTAAGACAAGCTGTTCGCTTACAAAGTTATGGTCAAAATAATCCTTTTAGAGAGTTTCAAGACACAGGTTTTAAAATGTTTGAAACCATGGTTTCAAATATTCAAAATGATGTGACAAGATATGTCTTGAGAGCTCAAGTTAGACAAAATACTGAAAGAGTTCAAGTCGCAAAACCTGTCAGTACACATTCTGGTAAAGAAGATGAAGATTCAAAAAGAAAACCAATAACTAAAAATGAAGAGCCAGGCAGAAATGATCCATGTCCTTGCGGAAGTGGAAAAAAATATAAACATTGTCACGGTAGGAACTAACCATGTTACAGCTAGATGAATTAAAAAAAGTTGCCCATCAATTTGAAGAGGCAATGGATAAAATTAATCAGAGCATAGACATTGATAAAACTAAAAAACACTTAAAAGATCTGGAAGATTTAACGATTTCTCCAGATTTTTGGTTAGATAACGATAAAGCGCAAAAGATTATAGCTGAAACCAATGAGTTAAAAGATTTAGTTCAAGATTATCAACGTTTAAATGATATTTACGAAACCGTTGAATTAAGTATTGAAATGTTAAATGCTTCTGAAAAGATTGATTTAAATGAAATAGAACAATTGATTAATGAGTTTGATAAATTGAATCAATCATATACGTTAAAACTACTATTAAATGAATCATATGATAAATTCAATGCAATCATTGAATTTCACCCTGGTGCTGGAGGTACTGAGTCTCAAGACTGGGCTGAGATGCTATTTAGAATGTATAAAAGATATTGCGATAAACATGATTATCAGTTTAAGATTATTGATTACTTAGATGGTGATGAAGCAGGTTTAAAATCTGCGACAGTACTTGCCAGTGGAAAATATGCTTATGGATATTTGAAAGCTGAATCAGGAGTGCATCGTTTGGTTAGAATTTCACCATTTGATTCATCAGGCAGAAGACATACATCTTTTGCGTCTGTTAAAGTCTATCCTGAAATTGATGATTCTATTAAAATCGAGATAGATGATGAAGATATCAGAGTGGATACTTATCGTTCTAGTGGTAAAGGTGGACAAGGTGTAAATACAACAGATTCAGCCATTAGGATTACCCATTTACCGACTAATATTGTCGTAACTTGTCAAAATGAACGATCACAAATTCAAAACAAAGAAACAGCAATGAAGGTATTGAAGGGTAAACTTTATAATTTAGAATTAGAAAAGAAACATGAAGAAATAGCAAAATTTCATGATGGGAAGTTAAATGCATTTGGTTCACAAATTCGGTCTTATGTTTTTCATCCATATACAATGGTCAAAGATCATCGCACCAATTTTGAAACCGGTAATGGTGATAAAGTATTGGATGGAGATTTAGATGATTTTATCTTTGCGTATTTAACGATGATTAAAAATGAAAGTTAAAAATGTCAATTTCAGAAAGAAAAAATATAGTGTTACTTTTGAAGAAAGTGATGAAGAGTTTATAGTTTCTGAAGAATTAATATTAGAATATCGTTTGACCAGGGGAAAAATCCTTGAGGATGCTAGTTTTAAAGCTTTTAAAGACAGTGTCCATCAAGATAAGCATAGACAAAAGTTGTTGTATTATGCAACATATAAACCACGTACCATCAAAGAAGCGAAGACATATTTGAATAAATATGATGTCCCTGAAGTTTCTAAAAATAAATACATCGACCAACTTTTAAAGACTCATGTATTAAATGATGAACTGTATACAAGAAATTATATAGAAGAATATTCTCAATTTAGAATGATAGGCCCAAATAAAATTAAATTTGATTTAATTAAAAAAGGCATTTCTAAAAAAATAATCAATCAGTATTTACCATCATATACTCATAAATTGATACAGGAAAATATCAAGAAATTAATTTTAAAAAAATTAAAGTCCATCAAGAATAAATCAATGAAAAAAGTTATAATTTCTTTAAAAACCTATATAATAAATAAAGGCTTTGATTATTCTGATGTTCAACAGGAAATTGAAAAATTAAAATCAATCATTACCTCATCTATCAATGAAGATGAAGCACTTCAAAGAGATTTTGAAAAATATTTACATAAATATGAGCGGTCTACAAAACCTCAATCTTTTAAGAATTATGTCGTCCCTAAATTAATGCAAAAGGGCTACGCTTATCAAAATATATTAAAGTTATTAGAGGGAGAAGAACGATGAATATAGATGGATCAACCATGTATCTATTAGACAATGGTCAATTGTTAGAAGCCTATAAACATTTCGGCGCACATGTTATTAAAGATAAACATCAAAAAATTATTGGTGTTAGATTTACAACTTATGCACCAAATGCAAGAATCGCTTCTGTAGTTGGTGATTTCAATCAATGGGATACTAGAACACATACTATGGAAAAAATTGATGACGCTGGCATGTATTCAATTTACATCGAAGGTTTAACTGAATGGACCAGATATAAATATTGTTTTGTGACTTATGGTGATGAAACCATCTTTAAGTCAGATCCTTATGCATTTTTTTCTGATTACAGACCAGAAACTTCTTCAAAAGTTTATGACTTGGACGGTTATGAATGGCATGATCATGAATATATGAATCAAAGACAAAATAGAGATTTTTATAAAGAACCGATGGCGATTTATGAAATGCACTTGGGTTCATGGATGAGAAAACCAGATGGTAGTTTTAATAAATACAATGAACTCGTTGATTTATTAATTCCTTATCTGAAAGAGAATGGCTTTACACATATAGAAGTTTTACCACTTGCTGAACATCCTTTAGATGAATCTTGGGGTTATCAAGCAACGGGTTATTATTCAGCCACATCTAGATTTGGTGTACCTAAAGATTTATTTTATTTAATTGATCGTTTGCATCAAGAAAACATTGGCGTTATCTTAGATTGGGTACCATCTCACATTAGTAAGGATGCTCATGGTTTATTTAAATTTGATGGCTCATATCTATATGAATATAGTGATGATTCCATTAGAGAAAATGAAGTGTGGGGAACAGTAAACCTTGATTTAAGTAAAGGTGTTGCTAGAAGTTATTTGTTATCAAACGCAAGATTCTGGATGGATTATTTTCACATCGATGGATTTAGAATTGATGCTGTTTCTAACATTCTTTATTATTTAGGCGATGAAAGAAAAGGAATAAATTTAGGCGCTTTAGATTTCTTAAAATCTTTATCACATACTGTTAAATCATATGATTCATCTGTTTTATTGTTCGCAGAAGATTCTTCAACCTTTCCAAATTTAACCAAATCCATCCATGATGATGGGGTTGGTTTTGATTTCAAATGGAATATGGGTTGGATGAATGATACTTTAAAATACTTTGAAAAAGATCCTATTCATAGAAAATATCATCACAATTTAATTAATTTTGCAATGGCATATCATCATTCCGAGAGATTCATCTTAGCAATCTCTCATGATGAGGTTGTCCATGGAAAAAGATCTTTGATTGATAAAATGCCTGGTGATTATTGGCAAAAATTTGCGAATTATCGTTTGTTAATTGGTTTACAAATGACCCATCCTGGAAAGAAATTATTATTTATGGGTGGAGAATTTGGTCAAATGCATGAATGGAGAGATTCAGCACAACTAGATTGGCATTTATATGATTATCCGATGCATAAAAAAGCTAATTTATTTTTTAAAGACATGTTGCATGTCTATCATGATAATCCTTGTTTTTATGAATTAGACTATTCAGAAGAAGGTTTTAGATGGGGTGACAGCAACAATGCTGAACAAAGTATTTTTACTTTTTTAAGATATGACTTAAACGGCGGTTTTTGTTTGGTGGTTTTAAATATGACACCAGTTGTATACCATCATTATCGGTTAGGCGTTCCTCAACAAGGACGTTATGAAGAAATATTCAATTCAGATTTAGTAAAATATGAAGGGTCAAACACATATAATGGTATGGATCCTATAAGTGAAGATTCACCCATTCATGGATTTAATCATTCAATTCAAATAGTGGTCGCACCACTAGCAATTCAAGTATTTAAGTTAAGAAAGTAAGGTGGTTTTATGAAGAAAATCATCTCAATGATTTTGGTTGGCGGAAAAGGTACGCGTCTTGGAGATATGACAAAGTACAAGGCGAAGCCAGCCATTTCTTTCGGTGGAAAATATCGTCTCATCGATTTTACATTGAGTAATCTAAGTCATTCGAATATTGATGTTTGTGGAATCGTGACTCAATATGAACCGATGGAAATGATGAATTATATCGGAAATGGTGCTTCTTGGGACTTAGATTATACTGATGGGGGTATTCAATTTTTAACCCCATATCTGAAAAAAGAAGACATTGAATGGCAAAAAGGTACAGGTCATGCAATAAAACAGTTTTTTGATTTTGTCGAAAATTACCAAAGTGACTATGTACTGATTTTACCTGGAGATCATATCTATAAAATGGATTATAATAAAATGATTAACGCCATGGAAGAAGATGACAGTGATATTACCATTGCATCTACAAGGTTAGTTCAAGATGATTTACATCGCTTTGGCGTGATAGAGCTTGATGAATCTAATTATATTACTAGATTTTTGGAAAAACCCAATAATCCCACAACCGATTTAGTTTCAATGGGGATATATATCTTTAAAAAAGATGTGTTAAAGGAGCTTTTATTCAGTAATACTGATTTGCCTGATTTTGGGAGAGATATTATTCCTGAAGCTTTAAAACAGAATAAAAAGATTTTGTCTTATGAATTTAAGGGATATTGGCGAGATGTTGGAACAATTCAGTCTCTTTATAATGCTAATATGGATATGTTAGATAACCCTGGATTTTTAGGATTAAATTCATCTAAGAATTTACCTATTTTTTCAAGGTCACTTAATTTAGTGCCTCATATAGTTTTATATGCAGGGCTTGTACAAAATTCTGTCATTGCTGATGGATGTAAAATCAATGGTCAAGTGAAACATTCATCGATTGCATATCAAGTTGATATAAAATCTCATTCAGTTATCAAGGATTGTGTTGTATTCTCAAAAGTTCAAATTGGTGAATTCGTTCATATAGAAAATGCCATCATCAATGAAGGCGTTATTATTCCTAAAAATTATGAATCTATCAATAGCAAGTGTGTATTGATTACTCAAGAAAATTTATATGAAATGGGTGAAATTCGTGAATAATTTATTTGTTATAGTTGATGCTATTAATCAAGGTAGTTTTTCACATCTCACCAGACATAGAATTCCAGGGGCCATGCCATTTGGCGCAAAATATCGATTGATTGATTTTACACTATCCAATTGTAAGAATTCTAAAGTTTTTAATGTGGGTATTTTTCCTTATGGAAATTATCGCTCATTATCCGATCAAATAGGATCTGGAAGCAGATGGGATTTGAATAGGCGGCGTGATGGTGTTTTTCTTTTACCACCTAAAGTTATTGTGAATACCATTGACCATGAAATCAGTTTTCAAAGAATGTATGAACATCTTGAATATTTTAAACGTTCTACACAAGAATATGCTTTGATTACTCCGGCAAATATTGTTATGAATGTCAATTATAATGATCTTTTAGAAAAGTATTTAGATGCGGAAGTGGATTTAGCGACTTTTTTGACAGATGATTATAGACTTTTGAAAATATATATAATAAAAAAAGATCTGTTATTGGATTATATTACCAAATATGATCAAATCCAATTTCGGAATTTGTCTGATGTTTTTGATTTCTCATCAAGTATTAAAAAAACAAGTATAAGATTAGAAAATCCTAGTTTTTTGATAGAATCTTCACAAGATTTTTTTCATGCCAATATGCAATTATTGATGGAAGAAGTAAGAGATAAAATATTTGATAGTGAAAGACCAATTTATTCTAAAGAAACGATGTCTGCCCCAACAAGATATGGTGAACATGCAATTGTTAAAAATTCTATTATTGCTTCAGGTGCTGTTATAGAAGGAGAAGTGATTAATTCTATTGTTGGTCGAAAGGCTCACGTAAAAAAGAATGCTAAAGTCCTTCATTCTATATTGTTGAATCATTCGAATATTGGAGAAAATTCAGTTGTAGAGTATTCTATTTTAGATAAAGAAACAATAGTAATTGATGACGCTAAAGTACACGGGACAATTGATCAGTTGTTTGTTTCTGAAAAAAAACAAATTGTTACTTCAGAAAAGAGATTAACAATTTTACAAGTATCAGCGGAAGTTGAACCTTATATGAAAACGGGGGGGCTGGCTGATGTTGTTGGGGGTAATGCGGAAGCATACTCAAAACTTGGGCGTAAGTCTCTTGTAATTATGCCACTATATCCTAAAATTTATGAAAAGTATCAGTTAATGTTAAAGCATGAAATAGATCAAACTATTACTTTTGGAGGAGAAGACTTTAAAGCTTCGCTATATAGTTTAACCCATCAAAACACTGTATATTATTTTATTGAGACATATCAATTTTTTGAACGAGATAAAATATATGGTCATGATGATGATGATTTTCGATTTGGTTTTTTCTCGTTAGCAGTAATTGCTTTTTTGAAAAACTTAGAGTCTTATCCTAATATTATTCATATTCATGATTGGCATAGCGCACTGATACCGATGCTTTTAAAAGAAAAAAATATTGATATTAAGACTTTGTTGACGATTCATAATATAGAATATCAAGGAAAATTTACAACTGAGGTATTAGAAAAGTTAAACATTAAAACTAAATATAATTTTATTAGGCCTTCAATGCTTAATTTTCTAGAGGCAGGTATTCATCTTGCTGATAAAATATCAACTGTATCAGAAACTTATAAAGAAGAGCTTTCTTATGAGTATTATTCTAAGAATCTTGTTGAGTCAATTAATAAACGGGCAAGGGACTTTTATGGTATATTGAATGGGGTAAGGGATGATGTAGGTCCCAAAAATAATTTAGAAATTGCAAAAAAATACGATTTAGTTAGTGTATTTTTAGCAAAACCAAAAAATAAAAAAGATTTACAGAAAAGATTGAGTTTAACTGAAAATAAAAATGCTTTTATTATTGGTATGGTCACAAGGATTGTTGAGCAAAAAGGATTTGATATCATTATTCCAGCTTTAAAGGAAGTCTTAAAAGACCAAAATATACAATTTGTTATCCTAGGTACTGGAAATGAAATGTATTTAAAACAACTTCGTGATTTAGAAAAACAATTTCCTCAGCAAGTAAGCACAAATTTGACTTACAATGCAACGAACCCTGATTATATATATGCAGGTGCTGATTTGTTCTTAATGCCTTCTAGAGTGGAACCATGTGGCTTAGGACAGATGATTGCTCTTAAGTATGGAACCATACCACTAGTAAGACAAACAGGTGGATTAAATGATACCATAGACCATTATGATTTATCTGGAAAACGCGGAAATGGATTTAAATTCTATAATTTGGATTCTAGAGATTTAATTTTCCAATTGAATTATGCTTATTCAGTATTTAATGAACATAAAAGTGATTGGAATCAAATTATTATTAATGCAATGAATTCTAAGTTTACAATTAAAGATTCTGCAATTAAATATATTGAATTGTATGAAATGATGGTTTAATTAGTTATAAATGAATAAGGAGCGAAATGATGAAAACAGAAGTATTTAGTTCAAGTAAACAATTTAAAAAAGTGTTTAAAGAACGTTTAAGAAAAACGTATTTTAAAAAAGTAGAAGATTCAACTATAAGAGAAAGATACTATGTTCTTGGTACGTTAGTAAAAGAAGAGATGGCTGATGAATGGATAAAAACCAATCAAAGAATAGATAGTTTAAATGTTAAAGAAGTGCATTACTTTTCTATGGAATTTTTATTGGGTAGATTGATCACCAATAACTTAATTAACTTAGGCATCAGAGATGTTGCAGAGGAAGGTTTTAAAGCTTTAGGTTTTGATTTGAATGAAGCTGAAGACTATGAATCAGACCCAGGACTAGGGAATGGTGGTTTAGGAAGATTGGCTGCTTGTTTCTTAGATTCAATGGCATCACTAAAAATACCTGGTTCAGGAAACTGTATAAGGTATCGTTATGGGTTATTTAA
>JAQIBJ010000044.1 GCA_027859085.1 Mycoplasmatota bacterium | reverse complement strand
AACTCAAATAATAAACAAAAAAACTAGACTTTCGTAGTAATGTACGATAAATAGTCTAGTTTTTCTTGTATTTAGTAGATACTTAAAAAGATTAGATTGCCCTAATCAGCTTGATATTTTAATAATTAGTGTTTAATTAATGATTACTGAAGAATCATTGATTAATTGGTATACTCGCTTAATGATCCATGTTCAAATCGATGAAACTTATTGATGTTTCTTCCTATGGCATAAAGGGCGAATTCTTTATAAACTTTTTCTTTTGAACGGTGATTGACCCTTGTAAAATCGTCGTTGTATTTCATATCACCAAAAGTACCTTCTGTTTGGATAGAACGAATCATTCGTTTCATGGTTCCTTCATCACTGTGAATGTTTTGATTACTTTCTTCTTTAAGGTCTTCCCAGTGATGATTGACTTTGAATTGTTTATCTTTATTCTTATGCTTTTCTTCGTTATAGTTATAAAAACATTTTGCTTTTAATGGACACCCAAGACAAGACATACTTCTATAAGTTTTAAAAGTTTGTTTAAAACCATATTTAGTCGAATGAGTGCTTTCAATATATTCTAATGTTTGACCATTGTGACAAGTGTATTGATAGTCTCCATTAATTATTTCTTTATTCATGTTAAAGTGTTTTCCAATATTGTTTTTGTATTTCCTTGTCTTTTGCGTCTCATGTGTTTGAAGTTTAATAAATGGCTTTATTTTATTTGTTTTACAATAAGACAAGTTCTTTTCACTACAATAGCCACTGTCAGCTGTCACTGATAATAAAGAAGTATTAGTCATTAAATCATGTTTTTTTAGAACAGGAATCAAAGTATTTTAATCTGTTCTGTCATTGGATACATAAACATCCACGATGAAATAATTTTCAATGGCATATTGAAGATTATAAGCTGGCTTTAATTGTCCGTTAAGCATATGATCATCCTTCATTCTCATGAAGGTCGCATCAATATCAGTTTTAGAATATGAGTTTCAATCAGAACCCATCGTTTCAAAGTTATCTTTATATTTACTCAGACGTTTACCATAACGATAAAAGTCTTCATATAATTTTTGTATATGGCTTTTTTTAGCACCTTTACCAGATGAAAATTGAATTCTTTCACCTTTAATAATCGTGAGTAGATTGTCCAATATTCTTACAAAACTTTCAGGCCCCACATTCCCAATCTCTAAGACTTCATTATTGGATAGTTTTCTGATACCTTTTTTCTTCCTTATCTTATTTTCTTCAATCACATGTTTTACCCTATCAGTTCCTTTTATGACAAACATTTTTTCATTGATAAGATTGTATTTTTTCTTATAGTTATTATCTAGGATGAACTTATTGTATTCATCCATTAAGTTAGAAATATTTGATAATAAATTCACTAAATGATAATTGATGGTTCCTCGCCAAACAAAAGTATATCGATTGGCATTAGCTTCAATCTTCGTACCATCTATAAATAACTCTTCTAAAGTTAGATATCCTTTATTTTTAAAAATGCCTAATAATTGATAATGTAATTATCAATTATTAAAGCATCAAGTTTATTATTTCTAAAATTATAAATTGCATCGCGTTTAGGCTTTAACCCTCTAGCGATAGTTATAAAACCTAAATCCCGTTCGCATCTGGAAACAATCTCATCAACAGATCTGATTCCTAGCATATTGGCATAGGTTATTAATGTAAACATCATGATTGGATTAAACGCTTTTCGTCCTTTATCTTTATACATGCTTAAAAGTTCTGTGAAATCTAATTCCTCCATTAGATTTATAAGTGTATAAACAGGATCGTTTTTGTCTAATTTTAACTCTAGGTAATCAAATGATGAAAACAGTTGATTTTTCTCGAAATATTCGGTAAAATAGTTATGGGTTTTCATACTTATATTATACAATATAAGTTGAAAAGAAAAAAGGCATTTCACATCTTTGTGAGTGCCTTTTTTTCTTTTATTTAGCTATCTATTTACCGACAGCCCCTTTGTATGTATAGTTATTCTGCTAGGTCTCCCCAAATGAGTTCTGCAAAATCAGGGTAATCAATGAATGGGTTTCTATTGCCTTGATGAGAATAGATAACATTGTTTCTATTCATTTCAAATTCATCAACTGGGTCTAATTGGTTCCATTCAAGTAA
>JAQIBJ010000023.1 GCA_027859085.1 Mycoplasmatota bacterium | reverse complement strand
TTGGTGTGAATCGTTATCGTTTAATCATTATTAGAGAAGCTAGGGATGATTCAAATATTTTAGTCTCAGGTTTTAAAGGACCGATAATAAATTACATTATCACATACATTTTAAGATCAATTTTTGTTTTCTTGTGGACTTTACTGTTGATTATACCTGGGATAATTAAATCATTTAGTTATGCAATGACTTTTTATATCCTGGCAGATAATCCGGATTTAGAACCTACCGAAGCCATTCGTCAAAGTCAAGAAATGATGAGCGGAAATAAATGGCGTTTGTTTAAATTATATTTTAGTTTCATCGGTTGGTATATATTAGCTGCTTTAACATTTGGAATAGGATATATATTCCTTGAACCATATGTTCAAATGAGCGTTGCTAATTTTTATGAAGATTTAAAATTAAATAAAACTGAAATAGTATAGTACGAATTTAAAGAATGACTTCCTATAACATGTAATATTTTGTTGTAGGAGGTTTTTTTATGAAATTATTATGGATGATATTATTGCCGTTCATTAGGGGTCAATCAGATTTATTCATTCAAGATCATTATGAAATGGATCATGTAAATATAACTTATGGTGCATATTTAGATGATGCATATATGTTAATTAGTGATTCGAGGTCTGAAGAAATATACAATGAAATCATTATAGATGAAGGATTGAATGAGTCGTTTATCTATTTAGCTGAGGTTAGTCAATATCAATTTATTATGGTTTTAGAAAAGTATAATTCTGAAACAAATACTTATCAATACACTTTGATTCTATATAATATCTATGGAGAAACAATGGATAGAAAAGACTTGCAAGAACCACCAAGTGGTTTTTATAACCATCATTATGTTTTAATAATGGAGATCAATGATGAATATTTTTATGTTTCTAACGATTTAGAATTAACTTATGATTTAGTAACTGAAACAAATGTAATTGGGGAGTATATGATCCAATATCAAGGTCAAGCTTATATTAATAATGAGCCTGTTGAAGAAATTTTGATTGATAAACCAGGCATATATGAAATAACGATTGTAGATTATCGATATGAATATATTGAAGAAATTATTGTTGAAGCTAAAATTGATATATTAGGTGAAAGTTATAAGGATGGTTATATAGGTGATGTTCAAATATTTTCTCAGGGCGATATATTTATTAATGGAAAAGAATATATAAGTGGAGAAAAATTTTCGATTCCCGGGACGTTTGAAATCAATATCATTGGTGAGAACTATTATGTTAAAACGATTAATATTAAATTATATCCGATTATCTTATATTACGATGGCGATGATCAATTTGATTTATTAAACGAAATGGTATTTGATTATCCGATAAGACTATATTCAAATGCAGATATTATAAGAATCAATGATGAATTATATGAAGGTCAGATAATAACAACAAGTGGAAATTATGTCATTGATTTGATAATCAATGAAGAAGTCATTGAAACATTAAATTTTTCATTAATATCTCGTGTAGAAGGCGTGAAACACCAAGAAACATATGAAGAGGTTCAATTTTATGCTTTTGGAGAGGTGTATTTAAATGATCAACTAGTTCAAGGGTTACAACTATTAAAAGAACCAGGTACTTATTATATTAAAATGAAAAATCAAGATGAAAGTTTTGAAGAAATAGAGTTCTATATTCTTGAGTCAAATGAGGAAGAAAACATGTCATTATTACCCTATGGAATATTGATTATTTCTGTGATTGGTTTAGCCATAATTTTATTCAAAAAATAGTTAAATTAAGCCATTTATGGTATAATATTTTCGAGGAGTATTATGATAGATTTTAGTCTATACTTACAAAGTTCATATTCTTTTAATGGTAGTGTTATAGATATAGAACCAACTGTTAAAAGGGCCAAAGAATTAGGCTACAAAACATTAGGTTTAACCGATTACAATAAGACACATGGGCTCATTAAGTTTTATAAGTCTTGTTTGAATCATGGTATTAAACCTCTTTTAGGTTTGGAAGTAATAATAAAATCTGAAAAGTATTCAGATATGATTGCTTTGTTGTATGCTAAAAATATGCAGGGGTATTTAAACCTATTAAAATTGAGTTCTCATTTATCCTTACGTAATGGCTATTTAGAGTTGCATCATGTAAATGATTACAATGATGGAATTATTTTAGTTCCTATATTAGATCGTGGTGGATTGTATCAAATGATTAAAAACAATCAGCTCGATGATTCAATTGACCTGATCACAGACCTGGAAAAAAATGCGAATGATTATTATCTTGGTTTTAGCTCGGATATCTTTACTGACAATAATCTTTACGACCAATTATCAAAAGATTATAAATTAATCATTACTAATCCAGTCATTTATTTAGAGGAAGAAGATAAAGAAGCTTCTGAAGTCTTAAAAAAGATTTTAAGAAGCGAACATCAAGAACAAGGCATTTTTGAAGAGAGTAAAAAAACTTTCTCTTTATTGGAACTTAGTCATTTGAAATCAACATTTCAACAATTCCCTGATGCAATTAAAAACACACATAGCTTAATAGCTTCAACGGATATTAAAATTGATTTTAAACAAAGATATTTACCGAAATATCCTTTAGAAAATGTGACGTCATTAGAGAAGTTTAAACAATTAACCTTGAAGGGTTTGGAAAGAAGACTACATCAAAAAGGAATCTATGATTCGTCAATTCAAGAATATAAAGAAAGATTAAAGCATGAGTTAGATATTATTGAAGAAATGCATTATGAAGATTATTTTTTAATCGTATGGGATTTTGTTCTATATGCAAAGAAACAAGGTGTCTTGGTGGGTCCTGGTAGAGGATCAGCTGCCGGCTCTTTAATATCTTATGTTCTTGGTATCACTGAAGTTGATCCTTTAGAATTTGATTTATATTTTGAAAGATTCTTAAATCCTGAAAGAATCACTATGCCTGATATTGATATGGATTTTCCTGATAATAAAAGAGATGACATCATTCGTTATGTTGTTGAGAAGTATGGTGTTGAAAAAGTGGCTTCTATTATTACCTTTGGAACTTTTCAAGGAAAATCAGCCGTTAGAGATGTTGGCAGAATTTTAGATACAAGTATCACAATTATTGATGATTTAACGAAGAAGGTATCAATGTCTAATAATTCTATTGATCAATTTGAAAAGGATCATCCTAAAGATTATAAATATTATATGAATAATCCTGAAATCAATCATTTAATCACAATTGCAAAGAAGTTATCGGGTTTGGTGAGACATGTTTCAACACATGCGGCAGGTATTATTATTTCTAATAAACCAATGACTGAATACAGTGCCATCCAACCGGGACTTTTAGACATGCATCAAACGCAATATGAGGCTAGTGATTTGGAAAGTTTAGGTTTGTTAAAGATTGATTTTCTAGGTATACGTAATCTAACGATGATAGAAGATGTTTTAACTTTAATAGAAAAGAATGAAGGTAAGAAGATTAATGTCTATAAATTACCTTTAGATGATGA
>JAQIBJ010000091.1 GCA_027859085.1 Mycoplasmatota bacterium | reverse complement strand
CTTCACGCTTTCGCATTACGGCTCGAATGGTTGTTTGTCTACGCTTAAATCTTACCTCACGGCTTCGACTCCAAGACTAACTACTAGCGATTGGCTAAATCTTACTAGGTTGGATTCCCACCAACTATATATGTGCAACCGAACTGGCGCACCCTCAATCATTATTATATCAAATTATACTCATATTAAAAACTAGAAAAAAAGTCATCACCAGACGACTCTTTAACTAAAAATTATTATCATCTTCTAATTCTTCTATAGCAGATAATTCCTTTTTCCAATTCATTAATTTATTGTCTATAAAGTCGAACTGAAAAGTGAAATGAATGGTTGTCACAACAATCCATATTATAGCCGCGAGACTCCAGATAATTAAGATGACTAAATCAGATGTTTTATCTGAACTAATGTATGTGCCTAATGATATACCAACAAGTACCAAACTGATGATTACAACTATAGGGAAAAGCCATTTCATGATACCTGTATATGATTTATATTTCTTAATATACTTTTTTAGAAATTCAACTTGACCATATTTTTCTCGCGCTTCTTTTTCTTTCCTATTAAAAGAACTGATCATCCTTTTTTCCATACTCTCCAAAGCCTCCTTTAATACAATTATACTATATTTAATTTATTTAAAGTGTCTTCATTTAAAAACCATAAAACTTTTTTCATTAACCAAATAACTAGCCTCTCACTTGAAATAATGTAAATATATCATATAATAACGATATAGAATGTATCCATTAAATATTAATTGGGAGGTTTGTATGTTTAAAACCATTGAAAAAAGGACTTCTATAAGAAGTTACGAAAAAAAATCATTATCAGATAATGATAAATTGAAGGTCAAAGAGATTCTAAACGTTGTTGAAAAAAAGCAAGGACCATTTAACAATCAAGTTCGTTTCTTTTTTGTAGAAAACAATAATAGAGATAGCGGTAAAATCGCTACTTATGGGTTTGTAAAAAATCCACCGGCTTTTATTGGTGGCGTTGTTAATAACACAAAAGAAGGCATGATAGACTTTGGTTTCTTATTTGAAGAAGTGATTCTTCGATTAACAGAAGTTAATTTAGGAACTGTATGGTTAGGTGGAACATTTAATCGAAGTGATTTCGATGTTGAAGTTGGTGATGATGAAATCATCGCTGCAGTATCTCCAGTAGGTTATTCAACAAGTAAATCTATAAGAGAAAAAGTAATTCGCGGTTTTGCTCAAGCTGATAGAAGAAAACCATTTGATGAACTTTTCTTTAAAGATGAAAAATTATCACCAATAGATGAGTCACATAAATATTCTAAATATTTAAAAGCGATTCAAATGGGACCAAGCGCATCTAATAAACAGCCTTGGAGAATTGTTCTAATCAATGATACTTTCCATATATATTTAAATAGAACCAAAGGATATGGTGATAAACTTAAAATGGACATACAAGCAATTGATATAGGTATCGCATTATCTCATTTGTATTTGACTCTGAAAGAAGATAATTTTGACCCAGTATTTATCAATGATAAGCCAATAGATTTAAAAGATAGCGAGTATATTATAAGTGGTCAAATGAAGAAATAGTATTATTCATAGTAATCAATTTTATTCATCTTTAATTTAGTTTGTGATATAATGCTATTAAATAAAATATAAAAAATACTTATTATTTAGAAACGGATGTGATATCATGTTTGATTGGATTTATGCTAATCCAATATTAGCGGGATTATTAGGAACTTTATTTACTTGGAGTATTACGGCATTGGGCGCAAGTTTGGTATTTCCATTTAAAAATGTTAGTAAGAAGATTTTCAATATGATGTTAGGTTTTAGTGCTGGCGTTATGATTGCTGCTTCTTTTTGGAGTTTATTAAATCCTGGTATACAACTTGCTGAAGACCTAGGAATGAATCCTTGGTTACAAGCTTCATTAGGGTTTTTAAGTGGTGGTTTATTCATCTTGCTTATTGATAAATTTTTACCACATATGCATCTTATGACGAAACATAAAGAGGGAGTGAAAACTTCTTGGCACCGAAGCATTTTATTAGTTTTAGCCATTACACTTCATAATATCCCTGAAGGATTAGCTGTTGGAGTCGCATTTGGATATGCAGCTACATTGGCTGAAGGAAGTATTGAAGCAACTGCTGCCATTGGTGGAGCAATCGCACTTGCTATAGGTATTGGTCTACAAAATTTCCCAGAAGGTGCTGCAGTTAGTATTCCACTTCGAAGAGAAGGAATGTCACGAAAAAAAGCATTTTCCATTGGTCAATTCAGCGGAATGGTTGAACCAATTGCCGGAGTTTTAGGTGCACTATTAGCCATTTCAATGCGAAATATATTACCATTCAGTTTAAGTTTTGCTGCTGGAGCAATGATCTATGTTGTTATTGAAGAATTAATTCCTGAATCGCAAATGCTGGAAAACACAAAAATTGCAACCATTGGTGCTATGGTAGGTTTCACAATTATGATGGTACTTGATGTTGCTTTAGGATAATATATATAAACATATAACAGGGTCTAGTTTATTTAAAAGACCCTGTTTTTTTAATTCTCACTTCGATTTATGTCTTAATAAGTATATCGAAGAATATTTAATTTAAACTTACTTATTAAAAAAAGTTACACTACTTACAAAATAGTGTAACCTTATTTTTACATAACAAATAGAAGAAAATTTTTTAAATATCTTCTATTAGTTTTAATACAGATTTATTTCATAAACTTGAGAATAAATTAAGGCTACTTAAAATAAAGAAAGTCCACCAAAGCCCCAAATAAGAATGCTAATTAAGCCAAGCAAACCAAATAGTTTTGCATCTTTTCTTGGTGTGTAAAGAAAAAACAGAATTATACCTATAATGGGAATAAATAAACTTAGTATTGCCAATAAAATCCTTTTTGTATCTCTTGACATAACTTACCTCTTTCTTAATATCTTATATCTTATTTTAACATATTCGATAAGAAAAAGATTTTTTTAAATTTGGAATCAATTCAATTAGATATTTTATAGGAAAATACTCTATGTTATAATATAATTAATTAAATCAAAACAAAGGATGAAATTATGGATATTGATATTTTAAAAAATGGTAAAGAAAGAGAGACATATACTGACTATATCAAGCAACTAATCAATGATATAAGTAAACTAAAAATATCACTTGAAAATAATCAAGTATTTAATGGCAGCATTTTCATGCTTAGTGACCGCATTATGGTCATCCAATGTCATCGTTATTTAAAATTAAATATTGAATTTGAAAAACAACCAAACCAAGCAGAGATATCTTTTGAAAGAAAACATTTAAATCTTATCACAATCAAATTGAAAAACAATCAAGCGATTTCATTTATAAAACAAGTAATGAATGAAGAAATAGTTATCATTGAGTACAATCGTTTTTTAACTCTTCTACTTCCGTCTCTATTTGTAAAAATATTACAAAAAGACAAATATGAAAGAACAAAAAATAAATATCTAAATCGAAAATCAATTAAAATATATACAGGATTAAAAGTTATACAATAAATAATCAGCCCTTTTTAAAGAGCTGATTTTTTTGTATTCATAATTATTTTCCTTATACATTCAAGAATACTTCAAGATACATAATCTCTTAAAAAATAACTAATTGTTACTCCATACTGCTTGATTCTTCTAGATTATCACACCAGTCATTATATATCTCTTCTTCTGATTTATTGAATATCTCTTCATAGCTTCCGTTTCCAGAAACATATTCAAGGATTGAATCCCATCCATAAGTATCATCTAAATATTCGATATAATTATATGAAAATGCATAACCGCCCATTTCAGCAAACTCCAATCCATTGTCAGTGTGCATTTCATCTAGAGTTGGTACATCCCTTGAATAAAGATCATCGTCTTCTGGTTCTTGGTCTGAGAGATATGTTGCAATTCCATTATCCCAAAAATATGATAATTCAGGATTTATTTGAAAGTTAATCGAATGAACAAATTCATGAAGAGTTGCAGTCAAAATACTATCATGAGTATGAACTTCCACAGGTGCGTATGGTGAGACCATCATAACGTTTCCATTATGGCTATCTCCAATATGCCATGGTGGTGCTATAATAAGGGTTACAAAACCAGCTTCTCTTATGGCCAATTGCCATTGAGTTTTATATAAATATACTTCAGTTACTTCATTATTCTCAAACTTCATCTTAGAGAGAATTGAATCCGATTCTTCTTTGAGTAGATCAAATACTTCATTAGCGCCTTTTTCGTCGCCTTTTTGATAATATAGTATAACGTTTTCATCAACTATACTTTCACTCCCGAGTGGTTTTGGAAATAATACCGGAAGTGTTTGAATAATAATAGTCACAACTAAAATAATCGCGATTATTATAAATTTTTTCTTTTTACTTTTCTTTTTACTTTTCTTTTTCATAGTTTTTTTCTCCTTCTCTTTTTTTTATACTTAATTTATTTTAAGTTTTCTAACAATATATCTCTTGTCAGAACTCTTATATTTAAAGTATAGCATCCTTTATATATATATATAAACCTAACCTAAGTTAGGTTATGGGGTAGGGTTTTTTAAAAATATGTACTATAGTAAATATAAAATACTATTTAGAATGTAAAAATATATGTTAAAAGCTAGTCTAAGTGATTATATTATATACATGTAGATTGATACAGAATACGTTTGTTCACTAAATTACCTTATCAATAAAACTCTTTATTCAAAAATATAAGCGCATATATATGATATATTTATGGAACACATTAACCAATCATATTCCTTAGCATTTTTAAAACTCTAGTTTCACGTAATGTCCATCTTGGAATATTATGACCCTTAAGTACATTTTCATTTGTTTGAATAGCCTTTTCTATTGTGACCCACTTAGGAATAAAACAAAGATCAGCTTCGTATTGACTTAAATTTTGTTTTGACAACTTATTATTAATTTCACAAAAGAAATAATGTGAATCCATTTGAAAATAATCGTATTCATTTCTAATTGTCTCCTTATTAATAGTCGTTATGAAAGCGAATTGTGATTTTATATTTGTTATTGTTCTGCCTACTTCTTCTAAAACTTCTCTAACAACCGCATCAATTTTTGTTTCTCCTTTTTCAATGCCGCCACCAGGAAACTTATAATCTTTATTAACCTTTGAATAAACCATTAAAATTAAACTATCTCTGATAATTATCGCTCTTGATGCCTGTCTATATAATTTTTTTCCATCCATAAGAATTTCTTCTTTTGGTGATATATAAAATGTTTTCTTTATCATGTTTTGCCTCCAGTAATTATAAATAAATATTCAATTTAAGCTCAAGTTATAAATTTATTTTATTATACTATAAATTCAATAATAATATAATAATATCTTAAAAATTCATTAATAATAAAACAAATCTTCTATTATAAATAATTAGCAACAGAAGAGACAAATATAACAAAAAAAGCCATCCTAAGATGGCTATATTTCTTTTTCTATGGTGGTCCAGGACGGAATCAAACCGCAGACACATGAATTTTCAGTCGATTCATGCAACAAAACATATAAATATCAATCAATTTTATATTCAACTTATTATGATTTTTATTAATTATCAATCACAGAGATATTTAATGGTTTTGTTCTTCAGTTTTCCTGACCTTTAATCCTTTTATCAAAATAAATATCCCAGCGCCAAATTCAAATGGTACATATGGTACTAATAATATAAATGGTACATCAACATTATACATTCCTAATATTACTCCAATTAAGACTACAGACACAGTAATTACTCCCCATAAAGAAATCCACCTTGGAATAGAGTTTGATTTGAATAAAAGGTAATAAAAAATAATTGCAGCAATACCAAAAGGTATAATATGGCTACTATAAATAAATCCGTTTAGATCTAATACAATTTGACCATAATTAGCAAGTTCTATTGAAGGTGATTCTAGATATAAAGTACTTAAACCTAAAAATCCAAATACAACATATTTACTGACAACCAATAAAGTTGCTTCAAAAATATATAATCCAAGTCCAATAGATGCTAGTAACTTATCTGTTTTCTTTAACAGTTGATATAAACAGATACCTAGAATGATAATTCCAATGGCCGTAAATATATCAACTAAAATTGATGCTTGTACTGCGACAGGATTGTTTGCCACATTTATCATTGTAGTAGTAATATCAGAATCATCTACAAGTGGATTAAATAAGAATGCTCCACTTATAAGCGATGTAGCAGCTTGTAAAAACAAAAATGCTCCTAACATTATTGACAATCGACTTTTCTTATAAGAATATTGTAATATTTTTTTCATAATCTCCCCCTTTTAAACTTTCTTGTATAAAATTATTATATCATAATTAATTAAAGAAATAGAAAGTATAAAAAATTCTCTGAAATTGAAAGTTGTCATTTGACGGTTTTGTTTATATCTCAATGAAGATTTAGGCAGGAGTTGAACCAGCGATACACTGATTTTTAGTACATAGATGCACATCTCAATTAAATATATTAATGAGTTGAATATTTTTGTATACTACTTCCTTTCCAACCCTTTCAGATACTAGAAAACCTTCTTTTTCTAATGCTTTTAAATATTTTGTTGCTGTTGGCCTAGAAATATCTAATTCATTTCTAAAAAACTCATTTTTCGTGTATAAATAACTAAATATGTGGTAGACAATTTCATCTGAATAAATATTAGGTAATCTAGATTTCATTTCATTCCTTGTCAAATTGATTAAATCATTAATCCTCATGATTAAGGAAATTGTATCTCTTGATGTTTTCTCTACACCTTTTAGAATATAAGTGACAAATTTTGGAATCTCACATATATCATTATTGCATAGTTTTAACAAATGGTAATATTCGTTCTTATTTTCAATGATGTATTTACTTAAATATAGTATTGGATGTTGAATTTTATTCTTTAAAACCAAATACAAAATATTTAGTATTCTTCCAGTGCGACCATTACCATCATAAAAAGGGTGAATACTTTCAAACTGAAAATGAGTTAATGCAAGATTAACCAAGGGGTCATATTCTTGATTATTATTAATAAATAATTCTAAATTATGTAATAAGTCACGAATATCCGATTCGTTTTGCGGTGGTGTATGAACAGTTTCATTTGTATCCATATTTTTAATAACTGTGCCCGGTAACTTTCTTATGCCACCTTTATTTGGTTCAATTAACTCTTGTATATGTATCATTGAGTTAGTTGATATATAGTCGTTTTTATCTAACTCTGAGTAGCCAAAATGAATTGCCCTTTTATAGTTAGAGACCTCTTTAGTTGACTTACTAATTGATTTTTTAGTGATCATATCCTTGTAAATATCTTCATAAGTTGTAATAATATTTTCAATCGCTGATGAATCTTTGGATTCGCTTACAGTTAGCATACTTAAAACAACATCAGGGTTTGGCAATAGATTCATTACACCCTTTAGTTCACCGATAGCATTATTGGATTTATTTAACTGTTTCAATATTTCAATAGTATCTAAGTTAATGTTAAATGGTAACCTTTTTAACATATTATCACCTCGAGGAAAATATTTTCAACTTTCTTTCTTCGAAATGATTATATCATACAAACTTTTACTCGTCAATCATTGAAGGAAAGAAAATCAATAATTCTTTCCTCAAAAATAAAAAACCTAACGAAAATTAATGATTAATCATAATAATAGCATTATAAATTTAAATATTTTCACAACAAAAAAAGCCATCTTAAGATGGCTTTATTTCGTTCTCTATGATGATCCAGGGCGGGATCGAACCTCCGACATATGGATTTTCAGTTGTTTCATGCAATAAAAACACCTTTAATAGTCTCTTTTCTACCTGTTGTATTCCATCATGTTTATACTTTCAGGATAGTAAGTATCATAAGACATAAAGAAGTGGTTAATTATTCCAGTAACTGAGTCTTCATAATCAGCTGTAACTGTCACAATAAAATGATCTTCCTTCAAATTAAAATTTATGATATATAAGCAATCATTATAAAATACATTTGATGCTGTTTTATAAACATCACTGGCAATATCAAGATAGTCATTGCTTAAATCGCTAAATGATAATTCAATTTCGTATGATCCATCTTCTTCTAAAGATAAATCGTCTATTTCAGGAGCGTCTATATGGAAAGCTAATTTATCAGCGATTATAGCAAAATCAGATTCTGGATTTTCGTGTTCAGTATTTAGAACATGCTCATTCAACACTAAACCTGTTTCATCCACAAACAACTCTATTAAATCGTTTCCTTCAGCGAGATATACAGCATTCATAGTACCAGTAATAACTGGATATTCAGGAAAAACTGTAAATGTTTTACACATTATTAGGTTTTGGTAATCAATAATAATTGAATACTCAAAATATGTTGAATGAAAACCTGATGGCAATGTTTCTGTAGATTCTGAAGCCATATCATAAGTAGTGTTAAAAACAACATCTACTTGCTTATACACATTGTTGGTGTTGTTAAAATCGACTACTCTTTCATCAAATGGTTTGTTTAAATTGCACGACATGAATACAAACATACAAATAATTATAATAAAGGCATTAAGAATTTTTTTCATATTATCCTCTTTCGTTGTTTGATAAACTGTTTTGGTGGCCTGAAATGCATTTTATAGACTAGTGGATTTTCAGTCCAAAAATTCACCTATAAAGTCACTTATATTATTTTATAATTATAATATAACAAGAAAAAACATACTATTCATCAACACTATTTAACCCTGCACTCTCAAAAACACTATCAATCTCATCTAAGTTGATTTCTAAAAATTTTATAGCTATTTCATCTATATCATCAAAATACATTTCTTCATCATTAGTCTCATAAGATACTTCATAAACTGGACGACTATCATTTTTTAAGTCTGATTTTATAAAATATATGTATGATATTTTATGGATTAAATATCGTTGTTCTATTTGCTGAAAATCTATTTTAATTGCCATATACTTTTCATCAACATCTAAGGTTAAAATCATATCTTCATCACCATATACAATTTTCCTAAAAACACCTTGTTGTTCCATAATAGCAAATATATAATAGAAGTCTCCAACAAGATAAGGAGGTACATCTAACCATGTATAGTCATCAGTTAAAAGGTCTCCATCACTTACATTTCTTTCCATATTTTGAATATATTGTTCAAGTACAGGATCACTGATTATATTATCTGATAATGTATCACTCTCATCATCAATAGTAAGAAATGTCTTGGTGTTTTCATCAGCAAACTGAGATAAAAATATTTTAAAGTCATTGACTGATAAAGTTTCAATTTTATCTAAAAATTTTGGTGTCCTCATATTAATTTCGATATAGTTAATAGTCAATGAAAATCTTAATTTAATTCCACTTCCATAATTATAATAAACAATATAGAGTTGGTTAATTTCTGTCTCAAAACTATCATTAACTCCAACATTCATATGAACATATGAATTGTCTTTTCCTATTTGATACACAAGATATTCACTTTCTAAACCACGTTTTAAAGACATTTTATTAGAAAATAAATAATGCTTATCATCTTCCTTAGATAAATCTTCATAAGTCATAGAATAGTCATCTTCTTTCGCCTGGTCTTTAATGCTGTCAGATAAATCTATAACAAAAACACTATTATCTTTATTGTAAAGTGTTGTACAACTTACAGTAACAATCATAAAAATTACTAAGATTAAAATGCTGAAATATTTTTTCATATCAAACCATATATACTTATAATTGTTTTTGTATTAAGTATATATCTCCTTTCTATTATAGTAAATTATCAAATGATTATATCTTAACATTATGATATTAAGTACATGTATTATATTAAATTAAATCACAAATTTCAACAGGACAACTAAATTAAGCCTATATATTTCGTTTTCATAAAAAGATTCAATAATTTCATTAATATAAGTAATTTAATATGCATTAATCAACAAAAAAAGCCATCCTAAGATGGCTACATTTCGTTCTCTATGGTGGTCTGGGCCAGGATCGAACCGTCGATACATGGATTTTCAGTCCAAGATTGCAATTTACACAATAAAAATAATCTTATATTTATGAATCTTTTCTGGTTTACTTTATACATTATTTGACAAGCATGCGCGAAAGGGTTGTGACTCTAAGAAAATTTCATAGTTCACCTCTAAAAGAAAAAATAGTAATAAGGGAGAGAAGGTAAATACTTACCAAGAAAAATGAGTCCATTCCATTAAAATTATTTAAAGTCGCAAACATCTACAATACGCAAAACAAAAGAGAAATATTTAATATTCATTGGTTCAGCGATTTATAACATAGGTTGCAAGTATTTATGATACGGCTCGTTGTAACTTTAGCAAGTTGCAACTTATTATTATATGTATATGATAGAGTTTAATTTCCATCACTGTCCAAAAAATAATGGGGTTTATTATCTATTTCTACTCTTCCTTAAACAGTAACATAAAGGAATCTTATTTAGCTATAACTGTCTCTTCTAGAAGGTTGTTATCGACATATTCAACCGCAAGTTCTCGTAGGGTTTTGCATAACTCTTTTATTAAATTAGGAATTCGTGTTTGCTTGATAATATATAGACTGTGAATTAAATAATTCGTAATATTTTGAATTCCTTTGTTTCATCAACTTCTCATGAGTATCTATCATTTGCACTTTATTTTCATCAAGAACAATAATTCTGTCACTAAATACACAAGATGACATACGATGTGAAATATATATAGAAGTTCTATTTGCCACTAACTCACTAAAGTGTTCATATATTTCAGCTTCAGCAAGCGGATCTAGAGCACTTGTAGGTTCATCAAGAATAATTAATGATGAGTTTTTGTAAAACGCTCTTGCAATTGCTAGCTTTTGCAATTCACCACCAGACATCTCGATTCCATTCTCATGATATTCTTTGGAAAGATATGTGTCAATACCATGTTCTAAACTTGTAATTTTGTCATATAATCCAGCCTGTTTAATACAACGTAAAACATCTTCACGATTTTTTGATTCCATATCAACATTTTCATGTAATGTAAGAGCAAACAGTTTAAAATCTTGAAATACTGCTGCAATTTGATTTAAGAATGATTCATATTGATAATCATTTATATCGATGCCATTCCAATATATTGTTCCAGATGTTGGTTTGTATAAACGACATATTAATTTTACCATTGTTGTTTTACCCGCTCCATTTAAACCAACAATACTAATCTTCTCACCTTTACTAATTGTAAATGATATATCCTTTAGAACGATGTTTTCATGATTTGGATAATGAAATGATACATTGTCAAAACGTAATGACTGCATTTCATTAGCAATTTGTCCATCTTTATAGAGTTCTTCAGATTCTTTTACATTCATAAGTTCTACTAGCGGACCTAACATATTAGATGAGGATTGAAAACTGAATATACTTGTTATAAAGCTACTTAAAGTTTCAGATGTTTTAGTTGCTGCCGCAATCAGGAAAACAAATATACTTACCCCTAAGCTTAGTGTAATTGATTGTAATCCTATTAAACTATATATAGCAACAATTTGCATTACACTAATGATTACAAACATACTCGCATAAAACGCGTTCTTTAAATAAAAGTTTATCATTACATTACTTGTTTCCTTTAAGAAAGTACTATATTTATCAAACATTAAATCTGACAAAGGATATATACTGAAATCTTTGGCACTTGTTACGTCTGATATAATGACTTGATAATAATTAAATTTACGATTAATCGGTCCTGATTTTTGAGAGATTAATACTTGCTGTTTTGATGAGAATCTTGAGTTAACTGTATACAACAACAATGTCCCAAAAATTATTAGTAATATCAATGGGTTAAATGTAATCAATACTGCAAACATTGAAGAAATAACTAGAATATAATATGTTATATCTGCAAAGCTTTTAAAGAGATTATCTAGTGCATCAAATTGCTCTATTGAGTATTTTGAGCGTTCTGATAGGTCTAAATAGTATGGATCTTCTAAATGTTGATAATCAATATTCATCAGTTTAAAATTGATTGTTTGATATACTTTTTGCTTGATTTCTTCTCTTTTAATTTCAAGCATACTAACTATTTTTTTTTCAAAATAATTAATCAAAAACTCTGAACCTAAAACGATCAATATCATTCGCATTGCTGTATTATAATCACTACTCATTAAGCCATCAATTATCAATTTAAGACCATAAACACCAATCAGTATTTTTGCTGTTCTGATGATCGCTTGTGCAAAAATGACAAGATAGAACGTTTTTGATATTTTATTAGTAAATTTGATAATGTTATATGCTATTTTAAATTGTTTCATGTTGTGCAGCCCCTTCTTGATAATATTTACCTTGGGTTAGAAACATCGATTGATAGGTTCCATTTTCATTTTTCATTAACGATTCATGTGTACCATACTCAAGAATCTCACCATCTTCAAACAAAACGATATTGTCACAGAATTTAGTTGAAGCTAATCTATGAGATATAATCAAAGCAGTTCTTTTGTTTATCAATGTTTTAAAGTTATCATATATTTCTTTTTCTGCAATCGCATCTAATGAAGCTGTTGGTTCATCAAGAATTATGAGTGAAGTGTTTTCTTTATATAAAGCTCTTGCGATAGATAACTTTTGTTTTTCGCCCCCACTAAAGTCTGTCCCACTAGGATCAATGACTTTTAGTAATTCCTGATGCTCTTCTTTTGGAAAAGATTTTGTCTTTTCATAAAGCCCAGCAAGTTTTAATGCACTCATTGCTTTTTCATGTTCTTTAGGGTCTTGACTTAATCCAACAATGTTCTCTAGAATTGATGCTGCGTATACCAAAACTTCTTGAAAGATAACAGCTAACCTATTGCGATAATATTCTAAGTCAATATTTTTTATATCTACACCGTTTATTAATATATTTCCTTCAGTTGGTTCATAGAATCCACAAAGTAATTTCACCAATGTTGTCTTCCCAGAACCATTTATACCAACTAATGCTAAACGTTCTCCCGAGTTTAACTTTAAGTTAATATTTTTTAAAGCATATTTATCAGAGTTTGGGTATTTAAAACTAACATTTACCAACTCAATATTAATAGTTTCTAAATCAATCTCAATGCCTCCTTGTTTAGGAAAAAAATCGTCATTTTCAAGAAATGCCATATATTCACTTGTATAACTAGTATCCTCTTTAATTTTTGCTATTTCAGTAAACATTCTCTGCAGTCCTAATGTAATAGCAAGTGTTGCCCATATAATCGATGATACTTGTCCAATTGAAACGCCACCATTCATATAAGCATTTGCGACTAGAAAATATGTTAGTCCATTGGTTATTGTGATAAAAAACATACCTGGAATAGTAAATCTAAATCCCATAACATTCAACTTTTTAAATAATGATGTAAATATATTTGATTTTTCTTTATGATTAAGCAGGAACTGTTTTTGAATTTGATTAATCCTTATGTCTTTTCCAAAAGAAAAGTCATGTCCAGTACGGAAAAAGTAACCCGCTTTTCTTTCGCGTTCATTAAGTTCATCACGATGCTTAAATTTGTATTTTTTTCCTCTTAAATCAAACTGATACTGTAGCAATGATAGTACAAGAGCAACTATAACAATAATAGGACGAAACAGCCCTAGCAATATTGTTAGACCTATCACGGTTAAAATTTGGGGAAACAATCTAAATAGACTTCTTAATGTTCCTTCATACCCAATATCATTATTCCCAAGTGCCCATAATGCAGTTGATCTTTTTGCTTGAAATGTCGGGCCCTCCAAATATCGATATGAAACATGTCGATATTTTTTGAAAAAGACTCCAAATTGTGCAAATTTGATTGCCATAGCATTACCACTAAAAATGTTTCGCGTTATTGTGGATAATAGCATTAATACGAGAATTGAAATTCCATAAATAAAAATCCATAAAAATAAATTATCAATGTTTTGAACCACAATTGCATCGATAATATATCTTGGAAATAATACAGTAACAATGTTCAATATTCCTGTTGATAATGCATAAATGATAAAAATGATAAATATAAAGTTCTTTTTCGATTCTTTAATGCCTTTTATGTGAAACTTAAATACTTCCCATGTTGAATATTTTGTTTTCATAATCTGTCTCCTTTAATTACCTTAATTGTATTATGTTATTATGGTATAAACAATCAACTCATGGTTGCATTATGTTAAATAGTTACTAAAAAACTGAAATTTCAAAATAAAAAATAATCCTTTTTAGGATTCTTCAATATTTATTAAGATAAACATTGCTCTCTGTACCTATTAAAACCAAAGTATAAAACACAAAAGAACTTTATTATGTACTTCTTATCATGAGTTACAATTATTTATGATGCGGCTCACTGTAACCTTCTTAATAAAACTTAATAATAATTCCATATCGATCATTAAAA
>JAQIBJ010000079.1 GCA_027859085.1 Mycoplasmatota bacterium | reverse complement strand
TTATTTCTATGGCAGGAATTCCTCCAATGGGTGGATTCATATCAAAATGGTTGATTTTTCAAGCAGTCGTTGATCAGGGTATGGTCTTTGTTGGTGTCGCTGTATTCTTTGGAAGTATAGGATCTTTCCTTTATGTTTTCAGACCTTTAGCAGCACTCTTTCTTGGTCAAGAATTCACAGAATATAAACAAGTTAAAGAAGCTCCAATTTTGATGTTAATACCTACTTTTATAATTATGGGGTTAAATATCTATAGTGGTATATTCCCTGCAGTATTCTTAAAAGTAATCAATAACATAATAGTTGAATTGGGTTATACTGGTATAACCTATACGACTTTTGTTATAAATGGTAACAATGGATTGCTAAATCCAGCATTGATTTCTTTGGTGTTTATGGTTGGAATACTAATTGCATTCATCATTTTCATTCTTTTGAAAAAATCAAGAAAGGTAGAATTGATGGATACTTATACTGCTGGTAACTTTATCCATGATGAACATTTGTTTCATTACTCGACGAATTTTTATGCACCAATTGAAAGGATTTATGAAAAGCAAAGTCATTGGATGACAACATTTTATAGATCTTTGGCGGAGAAGGTGAAGGAACTTGGTAAATTAGGCAAGTACCTCTTTATGTCAAAATCGCTTTCGTTGACATTGTTTTGGATAATATCTATAATCATCTTCTTATTGTGGGGTGAAGTATTATGATTTTAAATATATTAATAGGAATAGGAATAGCATTTTTCGGATTTGTTTTACAAACTTCTATTGGTGGTATCAATAGAAAAATTGTTGGTAGACTACAAAAACGTCATGCACCAAGATGGTATCAAGAGTTTATTGATATCTTCATGCTATTAAGTAAAAGAAGTGTAAGTCATGGATGGATTTTTGATTTTGGTGTGATCATGGCTTTGGGTGGAATTATTGCTACAGCTATGTTTATGCCATTAACGGCCAGTTTTCTTGCCTTTGAGAATTATGACAACTTTTTTATCTTTATTTATCTATTGGCAGTAGGAATGTTAGGAATGGCAATGAGTGCCAGTGGATCTGGTAATCCTTGGGCAAGTATTGGTGTCATGAGAGCTTTAACAACAATGTTGGCATATGAAGTTCCTTTTTTGATTGTTGTTATGACAATAATCAATTTAACCGGTAACAGTTCCTTAACTGAGATTATGTTGTATCAACAGGCTGCTGGAAATAATATCTTTTTAATTGCTTTACCACTGGGTGGTATTGTTGCATTTATTGCTTTATTGGGAATGTTAGGTAAAAAACCATTTGAAACCTATATAGCGCCAGCAGAAATTGCATCAGGACCAATGGTAGAATATGGTGGTAAGCAACTTGGTATGTTGTTTATCCTACATGAAATATCAGTATTTATTGAAGTTAGTTTATTTGTACATCTTTTCTTAGGTGGCGCAAGAAACATCTTCGAGTTTTTGATTAAATATTTTATAGTTTATACGTTGGCTAACTTAATTTCTAATGTTAATGGACGTTTTAAAATTGATCAAGTCGTGAAGTTTTTCTATAAATGGCCATTGTTAATGGCAGTTACACAAGCGGTTATAGCAATTTATTTTGGATGGGTGATTTAAAATGTTAAGTACAAAATATACAGTAAGAGAAAAATTATCTAAAAAAGAAATTGATCGTAAATGGTGGGAAGTTGGAGATTATTTCCGTAGAAACTCTTTATGGTTATTGATGTATTGTACTGGATGTTGTGCGATTGAATTACCGCCATCAATGACAAGCGCTTATGATATGGAACGCTTGGGAATGGGACCAATGGCAACGCCAAGACAGGCCGATATTTTACTTGTATCTGGGTATCTTTCTTTAAAAACACTAAGAAGATTAATATATACTTATGAACAAATGAGTGAGCCAAGATATGTGATTGCATTGGGATCTTGTCCTATTAATGGTGGAATTTACCATGATTCTCATGCTGTTATTAATCAGTTGGAACAATATATCCCGGTTGATACTTATGTTGCTGGGTGTATGCCTAATCCTGAATCAGTCCTTAATGGATTTGTGGATTTAATGGAAGGCATTAAAAATAAGAAAGCCAATGGCTGGAAGAAATATCATAAAAATAATGATTGGTATAAAGAGAATCAATTACATGCACTTGGAGAGGTGGTGATTCATGATGAATTCCATCAGTAATTTAGAATATGTAGATAAAATTATTCTTTCAATTACAAAGGACATCAAAAAAGAATCTATTGGTGAATATCAAGTCGGCTATGAAGTTAATCAAGCTGATGTACATCAACTTTTATCAAGTTTAAAACTAGAGGGTTGGAAACAACTATCATATTTAAGCGCTATAGATTGGCCAGAAGAAAATAAATTTGAAGTTGTTTATGTTCTCTTTAATTGGGATAAACCTATATACGTTCAAATTAGAGCAAAAATTAATCGAGATAACCCAAGTATGAACTCAATTATTTCGATTTTTCCTGGTGCTAAATATTATGAAAGAGAAACTCATGAATTCTTTGGAATTGCTTTTCCAGGAAACCCAGAGTATAAGAAACAATTAATATTGGAACAATGGGATGATATTCCACCGCTTAGAAAGGATTTTGATCCTAGTGCTTATAGTGCTAAAAAATTCCCTTCTAGAGAATATCCTGATGACTTCAGTGTGAAAGATAAGGATAATCAAGTATTAGAAAAAAATGCGAAAAGAAAGAAACGCGTTAAAAAATTAAGAACGGGAGGCAAAAAATAATGAAGGAAATGAAATTGTTTTTAGGGCCTCAACATCCTGGGATGCATGGTAATGCATCTGTACATATGTTTGTCGAAGGTGATATTATTAAGAGATCTTATTTATTACCTGGTATGTTACATCGTGGTTTTGAAAAGCAAATGGAAAGAAAACTATGGGTGAATAATATTGCACTTATACCTAGAGTATGTGTGCCTGAACCAGATATTAATGAAATGGCTTTTGCCTTGGCAACTGAAAATCTATTAAAATTAGAAATTCCCGAAAGAGCTCATTGGATTCGTATGATTATCTTAGAATTAGCGAGAATATCTACTCACTTAATGGCTTATGGTGGATTAGGTGGACCTACAGGTAACTACACACTAATGTACCAT
The DNA here is from genome assembly GCA_027859085.1 of Mycoplasmatota bacterium. GTDB lineage: Bacteria > Bacillota_I > Bacilli_A > Izemoplasmatales > Hujiaoplasmataceae > Hujiaoplasma. The sequence goes on along the minus strand of JAQIBJ010000079.1, from coordinate 1,642 downwards.
GCTCATGTGGATAGAAATCTCATCCTAGATATTTTTGAAAAAATTACTGGTGCGAGAGTCTATCATCAATATATTGTTATTGGTGGCGTTAGGCAAGATCTTCCTGAAGGAATCGAACAAGATATTAAAGAATTTATAGATGATTTAGAATCTAGATTAAGTGAATATAGAGATTTGGGTATTGATAATGCTTCGATCGTTAAAAGAATCTATCATACTATCTTGCTACCTGAAGAAGTTGTTTGGGAACTTGGAGTGACTGGTATTGGTATGCGTTCAGCTACTAATAAACCATATGACTTAAGAAAAGTAACCCCATATGCTAGGTATGATCAAGTTGAATTTGAAGTTCCAATTTCAAACTATAGTGATGCGAGAGCTAGATTAGATATTAAGATTAAAGAAATACAACAATCTATCATCATAATCAGACAATGTTTAGATAAAATGCCCGAAGGTGAAGTACGGGTTAAACCAGGAAGAGGCCAATCAATGCGATGGACCGTTCCTAAAGGATATGTATATTCTCCGATTGAGTCTTCACGAGGCGAGTTTGGTTATTACATGGTTTCTAATGGTGGGACTACCCCGTGGCGAGTTGGAGTTCGTGGAGCAAGTTATCCACAAGGATTATTGGGCATAGAAAAATATCTGCCTGGAACAAGAATAGATGATGCTGCTCTTTGGGTAGATACAATGGGGATTTGTTCCCCGGAAATAGATCGATAGGAGGCGCTGTTATGGACAACAATAAAAAATATCCAAAACCAAGTATTTTTAAACCATTTAGACTACTGAAATATTTGTTCAAAAAACCAGTGTCACATCCTATGAATACAATATTCACTAAAAAGAATGCTGATTTTTTAAATAAGAGCAATCCAATTTTAAAAAACAATATTAAAAATTCTTCTCCTCGAGTTGCTCCTAATAATCTTAGAGGATTTCATATTAATGATTGGGAAAAATGTATTGGTTGCTCGACATGTGAAGATATCTGTCCTACTCAAGCAATCGAAATGACCCCAAGAGATGATTTATTACGTGAAGCGGGTAAACATCAACAACGTCCTGTTATAGATTATGGACGCTGCTGTTTTTGCGCTTTATGTGTTGATACTTGTACAACAGGTTCTTTGCAAATGAGTAAGGAATATGTATTCGGTGACTCTAATCCAGATTCATTCAAATTAATGCCAACAGAGACTTGGCAAGATCAAAATGTAGAGTTAGGGTATCAAAAGAATGAAGACACTGATTTACTTGATTTAGAACGTATTAAAATGGAACATATCAAACCAGAAGAAAGAGTCAAGTCGTATATTGAAGTTATCCGCGGATATTCTAAGGAATTTGCTAAACAAGAGGCTTCTCGATGTGTTGAATGTGGAGTTTGTACTGCATCATGTCCTGTACAAATGCATATACCCGATTATATTAAAGCAATATGGGAAGACGACATTGAAGGTGGTTTAAAGATTATTTATGAAACCAATCCTTTACCTGGTGTCTGTGGAAGAATATGTACTCATAATTGTGAATTAGCTTGCTCACTTGCAGTTCGAGGTGAAGCAATAGCAATTCGTTGGTTGAAACGTTATATTATCGATAGTGCGCCTGATGAAATGTACGAAAAGATCTT
>JAQIBJ010000053.1 GCA_027859085.1 Mycoplasmatota bacterium | reverse complement strand
ATTCGCACGTTTCTCTCTATAGATTTTACCACAAGATGTACAAAATCTAGAGTGACAACTTAAGCCACTGATATGATAATGATTACAATTAGGACATTCATAAAAGATATAACCATAAGAAAAATCTTTACAGGCAATCATGCGGTTAACATTTGTAATAATAGAATCTCTAATATTCATATGTGAATAACACTCAAGAAATTCATGCCAATATCTGACAAAGATATCCTTAATCGCGCACTTGTTTCTTAGTTCACGAGCAAACGGGGCATTACCAATCTTATTAACAGTATTCTCATAAACATGTTTACCTGCTTTAGCAGCTGTAAGCAGCTGCGTCTTAAATGCATCTTGTTTTGCATATTCAATCACATTCATATAACTATTTTACCAAATTTAGTCCAATCAAAAAAGAGGCCAAAGCCTCTTTAGTTGAAAAACTTGTTTTTCATTTTTTCATTTTTTTTGAATTAAGTACTTTAAAATTGATATTATTCCTTACATATATTGTTGACACATGGTGAAAGTATAGTTTAGTGGATAGTGTCAATAAGAATCCTAGCCTTTAAACAGTTATAAAAGAAAAACGATGCCAATATTTACTGGTATCGTTTGTGTTTAAAAAATGAATGAAATTTAATGATTTACTTATACAACTCTGTACCTTCTCTTAAAATAGCTAAATAGTCTTCGTAAGCAAACACTCTATTTCTCTCTTGCTCATTACTGACTTTAAGAATGCCTAATTTTTGTAATTTACTAATTGCTGCTGAAGTTGTATTGTATGTTTTTCCAATTCTTTTTGCTGTTTCACCAATATCAATGATTGGATTTGATTGAATATAGTTAAATACTTCTAATACTGTTTTTTTAGAGCCTTTTATGGTTGCTTCTATTAATGAAGCATTCTTTTTATTTAATGAGACTAGAAGGTTAATACATTCTAATGAGTTGCTTCCGGCCTCGAATATACCAGTAAGAAAGAACTTGATCCATTGTTCATAATGTCCTTTTAATCTTACATCCATTAATCTATCATAATACTCTACTCTATTTCTCTTAAAGAAGTATGAGATATATAAGATATCAGCATTTAATATTTTATATTCTTTTAACATTAAACCAATGAGCAACCTTCCAATTCTACCATTCCCATCTAAGAAAGGATGTATGGTCTCAAACTGATAGTGAGCTAGTGCTATTTTTATTAAACTATTTGATTCATCATAATGTATGAAATTCTCTAATTCACTCATCGAATCCTTCATATCAGAAACATTTGGTGGTATGAATTTTGCGTTATTTAATGAACTTCCCTGTGGACCTATCCAATTCTGGGTTTTCCTAAATTCACCTGGATTTTTATCTTCGCCTCTAACTCCATCTAGTAGAATTTTATGAATACTTCTTAAGAATCGACTAGAAAGTGGAAGCGATTGGATTAATTCGTTTGAATATGTAGATGCTTTAATGTAATTTATTACATCTGTCACTTCTAAATTTATGTTGTCATCAATGTTAGGATCAAAAATATCATCAAGTGTTGCTTGAGTTCCTTCTATTTGACTTGATAGTAATGCTTCTTTTCTAATATACATTGAGATAAACACATCTTTATTAGGTATTTCCTCAGATTTAATGTCTAACTTACCTAATATTCTACTTGAATCAGAAATAAGATTCAGCATTTCTTCGTCAATACTAATATCAGGATTTGGTGGCAGACTTGATGGTTTGAAAGACTTGTAACTCAAATCACCACTTAGATTATTTACAAATTCTCCTTGTCTTTTCATAATACACCTCCAAAAGTTGAAATAACACTTGTATTATATAACTTTTATTTCAAAAAATCAATAAAAAATGAAATAAGAGTAGTGTAAATCATTCTTTATTTCAATATATAATAAAAAAATGAAATAAGAACTTCGAATTAATATCGTTATTTCAATTGCACTGCTATGAAAATGTAATTATTTTTCTTGTTGACATTAACTATGATTTGCTATTTTATGTATTAGAACAGTGTTCAAATGAGGTGTTTTATATGTTAAAATTAGAAAATCAAAAGGAAATTATCTTCGAAACTGCAAAAGAAATTCTTCTATCAAAAGATATAACTAAATTTAGTATTCGTATGATTTCAACGAAATGCAATATTGGGTTAGGTACTATTTATAAATACTATGGAAACAAGACTGATATCTTGATTGATATTACAAAAGATTTCTGGATGAGTTATATTACGTACATCAATAGTAATGTGTCTCCATTGATGAGTTTTATTGATCGAATTGAATTTTACTATTTTTCACTAGTGGAATTTAGCAACAAATTTAATTATCATATATTATCGAAAGAACTATCATATTCTTTTCGACATACTGGAAAAGCACATCACAATAAAGGAGTTGTGGTATTTAATAACGTAGTGATGAAAGATGTAAGGTCGATGCTTAATGTTACAGAAGGGGATGCAAAAATATTTTCTGACTTCATTTGCAATAATTTAGTGGCCTTAATTACGATGGAAAATTATGAATATTTAACTTTTCGCAAAATACTAATATTACTGTTGGAAACTGTAGAAGGAGAAAACAGATGAATTATTTTGAATCAATCTTTGATGTAGCCTATTTATTGGCAGTAATAACCTTTTCTATTTTAATCATCAGAAAAGGGATTATAAAAAAACAAAAAGCAACTATTATTTTTGGGGTTATGGGGCTTTTACTTGGGTTTGGAGATTCATTTCATTTGATTCCGAGAATTGTTGGTCACTTAACTACTGGCTTAGCTGATTATCAAATGGCTTTAGGGGTTGGGAAACTAATTACTGGGATTACAATGACCGTGTTTTACTATTTAATCTATTTGTTCTACACGATAAAAACAAATAATTATAACAAAAAAATCCATATATCAATTATGACTCTAATTGTATTACGTTTTGCATTACTTGCATTACCTGGAAATGATTGGGTAAACAATGGGACTGAATTATTTTATGGCGTATTAAGAAACATTCCTTTTGCAATTTTGGGAACAATCATTGTAATCTTGTTTTTACATGTTGGTAAACGAGAAGAATTCAAAATGTTTAAACAAATAGGTATTTGGATAATCGTTTCGTTTGTATGTTATATTATTGTGGTTGTTGGAAGTGGATTTATTCCTGTATTAGGTGCATTTATGATACCAAAGACAGTAGCATATTTTATTATTATATATATTGGATATAAAAACAGTTAATGGATTAAGTACTTTTATTTTAAAAAGCAAGAAAATATAGCGAAGAAATACATCAAAAAAAATAATTAATGATTTAAATAAGCTTGCCAAAAGAAATGTTGAATTGTATAACAATTGTGCTTAAAGCTGTAAGTTTCTAGTGCACAAAATATAAACTTGGTATAACTACAGAGTAAAACACCTATTTTTTTAGTGAAAAACATGATAAACTTCATAATGCAAAAACACTTTTTTAGTAGAAATATGAAGAATTCATTAGTGGAAAGACATAATATTTTTTTGACTTAACCTGTAATTATTTTTTTAACATATGTTAGATTTAGAATGAAGGTATAAAAATGACTATAAAAGAAAGAATTAAACGAATTAAATTAAAAACGACGCAAGTATACATAGCCTTGATTTCAAAAGAGACTCCATGGCTGGCAAAAATAGTTGCTGGACTAACTATAGGATATGCATTATCTCCAATTGATTTGATTCCTGATTTCATTCCTATATTTGGATATTTAGATGATCTGATTATTCTGCCAGTACTGATTTACATATGTATTCACTTAATTCCAAAATCAACTTGGGAATCTTATGAACCTAGATCTCAAAAAATATGGGAAAATGGTGTGCCAACAAAATGGTATTTCGCAATTCCGATTATAATGACCTGGTTGTTATTGATTACATGGATTTTTGTCAAGTGGATATTGGCATAAAAGGATATCCAAAATCTGCATAACTTTTCTTTTATAAACTCAAGTGTTCAAGATTATTTCTGATGATTTACATAGATATGCTTGTCAAGAGAGAATTTTCAGTTTATGACGATTGTGCTAAAAGCTGTAAGCTTCAAGTGCACAAAAAGTAAACTTGGTATAACTTCAGAGTAAACCACGCTATTTTTTAGAGATAGGGGAAGAAATACAAAATCAACAGAATCAAATAATATTATCAATCATGGTAAAAATAATATTATACTAATAACACCATAAACTAAATTAATAATAGAATATAGAAAAGAGTTCAAATATGGAAATGTTTAAAACAAAGAGATGTTTGATTCGTTCGTTTCAAGAACAAGACGTGGAAGCTTTCATGGAGTATAGAAATGATATGGAATGGATGAAATATCAAGGATTCAAGGGGCTTACAAAAGAAGAATATATGAAATTTTTAATAGAGAATAATATCGAAGAACAAAATATTGACTTTAGTGAAGGGAAACAAATCGCTATTGTAGAAACATTTTTTAATGAATTAATCGGTGATTTATATTTAAAGACTGTAAATGATGGGTGCTTTATTGGTTATACAATTAGCCCTAAAAATGCAAAAAAAGGATACGCTTTTGAAGTTGTTACTCAATTAGAAAAATGGTTAATGACTCTTGGGGTAAAAGTCGTATATGCTGAGGTTGATAAAGAAAACAAAGCATCTATTGTATTACTTACAAAGCTAGGGTTTAGTTATTTAGATACAAACGACATGAATGAAATGAAGTGGAAAAAGGACTTATACTGATAGTTGGATTGGTATGGTTATAAAACAGTGAGTTGTTAACAATAAGCATATATAATGAAAGGGAAAATTACTAATACGAAGACACCTCCTTATAAAGGTTGCGTAACTTACAACAAGAGTTCGTAATTGTATTAAAATTGGTAGTCTTATACAAGTAATAGACATCGGATTTGAGATTAAATTTCTCAAGTCCATATTTTTTAATATTCATAAAACTGAATAAAAATGCATTATATATTTATAAAACTAAATATTTTATGATATAATACAGATGAGGGTGCGCCAGTTCGGTTGCACATATATAGTTGGCGGGAATCCAACCTAGTAAGATTTAGCCAATCGCTAGTAGTTAGTCTTGGAGTCGAAGCCGTGAGGTAAGATTTAAGCGTAG
>JAQIBJ010000022.1 GCA_027859085.1 Mycoplasmatota bacterium | reverse complement strand
ATACTCAACTGTTTTAGTTGAGAGGTATTTTCTCTTGATAAATCCTTTTTGCTCATATTCATCTAAGTATTGGTTGATTTGTGACACTGCCACACCAATATGTTCACTCATTTGTCTTTGAGTGATGTCTTTATTCTTTTCAATTAAGTCTAAAATCATAAACTCTTTATAAAGGGGTGTGGGTTTGAAAAATGAATTGTCGCTCATTGGCTTTCCTTCCATTGTTCGTTAATTGAATGATTCTATTCTATATGATTTTTTTATAAATTACAAGGGACTTTACAATATTTTGTTAAAAAAAAGAACAAATCTTTTAAAATATTCCTTTATGGCCTAAAAACGCACAAATTCTAGCACTAATATATCAAGAGTGCTAGAATATTTTTGCCTTGATTTAAAGAAAATCTTGTCTGTAAAATCAACGATTAATCATCAAAAAAAGGGATGAGCGCATGATATAAAATCAATGCGTCTTCATTTAGGATAAAGGATTCTAACTCTGCCTCTGAATCATCATTGATCCTATCCAAATGGGTTTGATAAACGAGGGTTGAACTGATATTTTCATGCCTCAATAAGACGTAGGTTTGGCTCAGGGATGCGCCCCTTAATAAATTGATGATTCCAGCTGTTTGCCTTAAACAATTCGGGGTGATCAATTCATGGTCTAAGCCAGTTCTTTTTAAAACCCGCTTAAACATATGATCAAAAAAACTCACAGATAAATTACCTTTTTTCGCCCTGTGTTTATGAGAGATAAAAAGATAGGGCAAATCATCGTCCCTTAAAACCAAATAATCATTTAAGGCGCGCATGGTACCTCTTGATAATTTGATAAATGGTCGGTCTTTGTGATTTTTTGCGTCTCCTATATATATCAAAGGTAACCCATCAATTACCCTGTAATCTCTTCTTTTGGCGTTTCTGATTTCAAAACGTCTCCCACCACTCGTCAGCATCAACACAATGATGGCATGGTCTCTATAATCCCAAATGGTGGTTCTTTTTTTACTTTCAAGGATAAGCATTTTTGCTTGCGCAGGACTTAATATATGCTTTTTTATCTGGTACTTATCTTTTTTGTTTTGGATGGACAAGGTGATATTATAGGCATAGGCTTTGTCTAAGTTCAACCTTTTTTGGTGATTGGATAAATATGCATATAAGCCTTTTAAGGCTGATACTTGGATATAAATCCAGGTGTTTGAATCTCCAAGACCTCTTCTAAAGTTCTTATAGTGAATGATATCACGCGTCAGCGCATATTCAATATCATTTTCTTTTAGATACTTAATAAAGTGTTTAAAGGCAATTCCATAGGTTTTTTTAGTCGCTTGAGACACATCTTTTTGAATTAAATAATTCTGGCTAAGTTTTCCTAAGGGATGACTCATGCATCATCATTCCTAACCCTTAAAATATAGGCTTCAATTTGGTTTTGTGAGTCATCTTTCATCTTATTAATATGGTGGGCGTAGATAAGTGTAGAGTCTAGTGACTTGTGTCTCATAAAGCGTCTGGTCTCTTCTAAAGACGCCCCCCTCAATAAATTGAGTGTCGCAGCAGTATGTCTTAAGGAATGGGGTGTGATATTTAAATGATCTAAATCCGCTTCTTTTAAGACCCGCCTCATCATACCAAGAAAAAAAGTCCTTGAAAGAAAAGGTTTCTCTGTTCTTTTTGAATGAGAGATGAAAAGATATGGGTTATCATCAAATCGTTTCTCTAAATAATCATCAATCGCAGATTTAACACCCAAGGTCAATTTGACGTAGGTTTCCTTAGAGACCCTACCTTTACCTTGGATATAGAGAATTGCTTGATTGTTAAGGGTTTTTAGATCATTGATCTTTGCCCGCCTAACTTCAACTGAACGCATACCCGTCGTCATCATTAAATAGATGATGGCGTGGTCTCTGTAGTGCCAAATATACCTGCGGTTTTCTTTCGTTTTAAAAATGAGTTGTTTGGCCTGGTTGCTTGTAAGGACATCTTTATTCAACCGTTTTTTTATAGGCTCATTTTTAATGTCTAAGGCTATATTATAGGCATAATCATCATCTAGATTAAGACGCTTATAATGCTCAGATAAATACTTATAAAAACCTTTAATGACTATAATCATATGGTGAATCCAAGATGGACTATAACCCCTTCTTTTTTTCTTCTTGATATAGGACTTAAGATCCGATGTCTTTGCGTATAAAATATGATTCTTTTTAAGATATCCTATATATTGTCTAAGGATAATTTCATACAAGTCATAAGATTCTTTTTTAATATCCTTTTGGGCAAGGTAAGAGGCAGACAAGTCCTCTAGTGGATGGTTTTTCAACATTTTAGCCTCCGTTTGACAGTATGATTCAACAATATACTACTGCACTAAAGGATTAATTCTTGAATACAGTTAAACGACGAGCAAATCATCATGTTTATCTATATTTTTGACTATGTTGCAAAAGAAGATGAGATACTCTTAATCTCATTTGCGTGATAATTTATTATTATTTATTTCTATTTTCGTGATAATTAACGAAAAAAACCCTTATAACCAGTTTATTTATTCACTTATGCATGATAAATATCTCCATAGGAAAAGGAAAGTACCAAACAAGCCTGAGTATGACTTATTAGAAAATGAATACAAACGAAAAGAAGGTACACCGCGCATTTATAGTAAAACATTAACCCATGTCACTTGAAAAGCAACCATCGCCTTAGCAAGAAAATTTAGTGTGCTTGTTGCCAAGTTTGACAAGCAAGTACATAAACGATTATACAATAAAGCATTAGAAAGAAAACTAAATAACTTAGGTAATGATTTAAGGTCCTATAAAGATCAATATTTTAAAGTCATTAAAAACACAGAACTTGATCCAGCAGCTATTGCCTTAATCAATGAACTAGAAGATATTATCATTAAGAAAAACATTGATTATGTTAGAATTGAAGACCAGGCATTACCACAACAAACTTCTACTTCTCGTGTCAAAGAGATTAAAAAAGCAATAGCATCTATTGAACTGCCTATGGCGGTATTACCAATTCATAAAGTGAAACAAATATTTGATAAGATTGTCATAGTCGATCAAGAAAATTATGTATTTATCATCAATAGTACAAATAAATCTTTAGATAAGGAAACATTAAAAAAAGAAGCAGAAATTAATCCGCTACTTGAAAGTCGATGTAAAGCTAAAAATAAGGGTGTTGAGTTTGTTAATTGGAAAATCATCGTTGTTTAATCAAATTTTTCTTTTCTCAAGTTCTTTTTCAAATTCGCTTTTTTCATCATCCGATGCTTCTTCCGCCACTTCTGGCGTGTCAACAATTGCCTCATTAACTTCAATTTCTAATTTGCGTAGTTGCTTTAAAATACCAACACATTCTTTTATATCAATTTTTGTTTGATTTGCTTTTATATAAACCTTAACATCATCAATTTCATCAAATATTTTATCAAGCAATACATCATTGATATAATGTATAATCCCTTTGTTTCTTTTAAACATTTTCAGTCTTCCTTTCGAGCATTTTATTTTGTTTTTCATCTTTTAATAAATAAAGCAAAGTCTCTACGAAAATGAAAAAGTACAAATAATTAGCAAATGAAATCACCTCATTTTCAATAATAAAGAGTTCCACAAAAATGTGAAGTGTCACAAAACCATAACGAAATATACGGGCAGATATATTTCGAAAGAAACAGTGCAATATATATGAAAAACAAACAATTGGAACAAGTAGGATTCCAAATTGTACAATTTTAATCTCTTCTAATTCGTTTGGAATAAATGAGGTTAACAAAATTGAAGTATCTATACTTAAATTATAGATATATTTCGAGAGAAATAATACTATTAAAAAAATAAAAAAATGGATTCCTTTAATTTTTAATACAACGTAATCCATCTTTCTATACAAAGTTTTGATTGTATTTATAAAATAAGTGTTGA
>JAQIBJ010000029.1 GCA_027859085.1 Mycoplasmatota bacterium | reverse complement strand
TCGGCTTAGTTTGAATCTTATTTGTTGTATAACTCTACAATTAAATTCTCTTGAATTTCAGGTAGAATTTCGTTACGTTCAGGTAAGCGAGTGTAAGTAGCAACATTGTTTTCGTCATCGAAATCGATGTACTCTTGTCTAGCTGCTTGTGCTTCAATAGCTTCTTTAACAATTACTAAATCTTTAGATTTTTCTCTTAAAGACATTTTTTGACCTGGTTTAACTCTAATAGATGCAATACTTGCTTTTTTACCATCTAAAAGAATATGACCGTGGTTTACTAATTGTCTAGCTTGTTGTCTTGTTCTAGCAAAGCCTGCTCTATAAACTAAGTTATCTAATCTTGATTCTAGTAAGAATAAGAAGTTAGAACCTTGTTTACCTTGCATTTTTTTCGCTTCATTAAATGTTTTACGGAATTGTTTTTCATTAACACCATACGTGAAACGAACACGTTGTTTTTCTTGTAACTGTAAACCATACTCAGATAATTTACGACGTCTTTTTTGTCCGTGTTGTCCAGGGGCATAAGGGCGTTTGTTTAACTCTTTTCCTGTTTCAGAAAGTGAGTATTCTAAACGACGACTCTTTTTCCAATTTGATCCTGTAAATCTTGACATATATGATCCTCCTTTTTAAATTTATTTACACTGTAATTGAGGAGCTCTCTATCAACTTAGGCTGATCATTTTGATGGTTTCTTGTTAAGCAGTTAACAATACTAACAACCCTTTAATGATGGAATAATCAACATCTAAATCAACATAAAACAACTGCTTTTTATTACATGCGCACTAGGTATTATACACGACCAACTATAAAAAGTCAAATAAAAAATCTACTGATTTTTGTAGTGTTTCAGCGGTGTTTTTATCAAATCTATTGATGACTGGTGAATCTATATCCAAGACACCTAATAGTTCATTGTTTTTAATTATTGGTATGACAATTTCTGAGTTAGAAGCATCATCACAGGCAATGTGTCCGGGGTATGCATGTACATCCTTAACGATGATGGTTACTTTTTTGTTTGCAGAGGTACCACATACACCATCACCCATCATTATGGTTTGGACAGCTGCTTTTCCTTGGAATGGACCAAGATATAATTCGTTTTCGTCAAATAGATAAAAACCAACCCAATTCAATTGAGGCACCATTTCTTTAATAATGGCTGCGAAGTTTGCCAAATTGGTTGTTTGCTTATATTTTTTGTCTAAATACAATCCTAAATACTCATTTATTGATATTTGATTCATATAATCACCCCTCACTCAAAATATTATAATTTATTACTCAATAAATATCAATCAGTATGATAAAATAATAGTGAAGGAGTCGATAATATGTACGATTATATCATGATAAAATACGGAGACTTGATTTTAAAAGGCAAAAACCAACATATTTTCCGAAGAAACATTAACAATCAAATCGCTCATAAGCTTTACGGCTTTGATATAGACATTGATTTTCAACATGATTTAGTTTTTATTAAATTGAAAAACGAAGATCCCAATGAGATTATAAAAAAACTTGATTACATTTCAGGACTGTCATCATATAGTAAAGTGAAAGCATGTTCATTTGATTTAGAAACCATCTCAAAACACGCGATTGATATTATTAGCGAAGAAATAAAAGAAGATACAACCTTTAAAATAGAAACAAAAAGAGCTGATAAAAGAATACCTTTGACATCACTAGAAATTTCAATTAAATTGTCAAAAATAATTTTAAGACAAGCAAGTCAATTAAAGGTCGATGTTCATCATCCCGAAAAGACCTTACATGTTGAAGCAAGACAAGACCAAACATATATTTATTTGGATAAAATCCCTGGTTTAGGCGGCTTTCCAACTTCAATTGGTGGCAGGGGATTGTTATTATTAAGTGGTGGTATTGATTCACCGGTTGCTGGGTATCTGGCAATGAATACTGGGTTGGAAATTGAATGTATTCATTTTGAGTCAACACCATTAACGCCAATTGAATCTGTTCAAAAGGTTATTGATTTGACTAAGAAATTGTCTAAGTATTCAAGCGGTTCAAAAATTAAATTACATTTAGTACCGTTTAAAGAAATACATGAGATGTTACTAAATGAAGTAGAGGAATCTTATCTTATTACAATCATGAGAAGGATGATGTATAGAATTGCGGAAGGCATTGCCAAAGCAAATAATAATAAAGTGATTATATCTGGTGATTCTATTGGTCAAGTCGCTTCTCAAACGATTGAATCATTAATTGCTGTGCAAGAACCAATATCGACATTAATCATCAGACCATTATCTACATATGATAAAAGCGATATAATCAAACTTGCCAGAAAGATTAACACTTTAGAGATTTCGAATAAGCCTTTTTCTGACTGTTGTACAGTTTATGTGCCTAAAAAACCCGTGATTAAACCAAGCATTTATCGTTCAGGATTGATTGAGTCAAAATTAAATTTTGATTTATTGCTTAAACAAGCGATAAAAAATACTCGTTCTATCATGGTGAAAGATAGAGAAACTATTAATATAATAGATAAAGGATTCACAGTAGAGGAAGTATTTAATGGAGACTTTGGAAACGAATAGATTGATGTTAAGATCATTTAGATTAAATGATGCCGATGATGTATATGATTATGCTAAACGCGATGATGTTGGACCACTCGCTGGGTGGAGACCACATGGTAACGTTGATGAAACCATAATAATTATTAAACATTTTATCGAAAAAGATGATGTTTACGCAGTCATATTAAAAGAAACAAACAAAGTAATCGGGTCACTAGGCATTCATTTTACAACACTAGGTTCATTAGGAGAAGTGTATGAACTGGGATATGTTTTACATCCGGATTTTCATAGACAAGGATTAATGACTGAAGCAGTTCAAGTCGCGTTGGATGAGTTTTTCTTTGTTCAAAATAAAGATGAATTATATGTTGGACATTTTATGGAAAATTCACCTTCTAAAAAACTGATTATGAAGCTAGGGTTTAAATTTATCGAAGACATTAATTATCAGTCAAGAGATTATGGTCAAAAGGAAACAAAAATATATAAATTAACGAAACTAAATTATGTTTTAAAAAAGGAGAGAAAAAAATGAAAAAATGGAGTTTAAAGAAATTATACTTGGGATTTGATGATGCTAAATTTAAGGAAGACTTAGAAAAATTAGACCAATTAATTCTTGAGGTTAATTCTCAATCAATTGATTTCAAAAATTATGATAAGAAATCACAAAAAATGGAACGATATTTAAGAAATGAAATGGCTCTAACTGATTTAGTAGATAAACTATATCATTTTGCATCTTTAACAACATCAGTAGAAAGTACAAATCAAGAAGCCAATAAAATGGTTAATCTGTTACAAACTAAGCTTACCCAATTAACTGAAATTGGGACTATATTTGTAAAATGGATGAAAGAGTACCCAAATTTAGAAGAAGATTTAAAGAAAAGTGATTTATTAAAAGAACACACATTCTATTTGCATGAAATTCAAGAAAGAGCGTCGCATTTATTATCAACTGACTTAGAAGTAATGATTGCGAAATTAAGACAAACAGGTTCTTCATCTTGGGGTAAATTACAATCTTTATTAACATCAACATTAGATGTTGAATATAATGGTAAAATCATTACCTTATCAGAAGTAAGAAACCTAGCGACTGATAAAGATCCAAAAGTCAGAAAAAATGCCTATGAAGCTGAATTAAAGTCTTATGAAAAAATAGAAGATTCAATTGCATTTGCTTTAAATTCAATTAAAGGTGAAGTGAATACTTTATCAAAAGCAAGAGGTTTTGAATCACCACTCGATCAAGCTTTAAACAATAGTCGAATGGAAAAAGAAACGTTAGAAGCAATGCAAGGCGCTGTTGTTGAGTATTATGATATATTTAGAAAATATCTGCAACGAAAAGCAAAATTACTAGGTCATAAGAACGGACTACCTTTCTATGATTTATTTGCGCCAATTGGTAAAAATGATACAACATTTACCATTGATGAAGCCAATGCTTATGTATTAAAGAACTTCGGATCTTTCTCACCTAAATTACATGATTTAGCAAAAAGAGCTTTCGATGAAGAATGGGTTGATTATACACCAAGAAAAGGTAAAAGAGGTGGGGCATTCTGCGCCAATATGCATGTAATTAAAGAAAGTAGAGTGATGACTAACTTCACAGGTTCTTTTTCAGATATGATTACTTTATCTCATGAATTGGGTCATGCTTATCATGGAGATGCAATATTTGGCGAATCTAACTTAAATAGTAATTATACAATGCCAGTCGCTGAAACAGCTTCTACATTCTGTGAAACAATTGTGAATAATGCAGCCATTAAAGATGTAAAATCTGATGAAGAAAAGATATTTTTATTAGAATCTTCACTACAAGATTACACACAAGTTGTGGTTGATATTATGTCTCGTTTCATCTTTGAAAAATCTGTTTTTGAAGGTAGAGAAAAAACAGTCTTTGACGCTTCAGAATTAAAGAATTTAATGTTAGATGCTCAGAAACAAACATATGGAGAGGGTTTAGATGAAAACACATTACATCCATATATGTGGGTCTGTAAACCACATTATTATTCAGGCGGATTAAGTTATTACAACTTCCCATATACTTATGGATTATTATTTGCTAAAGGATTGTATGCTAAGTATTTAGAAGACAAAGAAGGTTTTGTTAAAGTGTATGATGAATTGCTAGGGGCGACCGGTAAAATGAAGGTCGAAGAAGTTGCTAAATTAGCAAACATTGATGTTACGAAAAAAGATTTTTGGAAAGGCTCATTAGAATTACTTAAAAAGGACATTGAATTATTCTTAGAATTAACGGAGTAAAAAATAGGAGGCGTATTAAAATGAAAAAATTATTAATAATTAGTATGATATTGGTTTTTTCATTGACGTTGATGGGATGCCAAGAAAGTGAAGTATCAACCGAAGCACCAAGTCAATTAAGTGACAATATTAAAAGTTTTTCAAATCAAGAAGAGTTAGAAAAATATTTTGAATCAATGGAAAGTGAGATGAAAAACCACAATCTATTTTCTGTTCAAGATAGTGTCACTATGGCACCTGAAGTGGGTATGGAAGACTCTAATGCTAATGAAGAAGGAAATTCTTACTCGGAGACAAATGTTCAAGTTGAAGGTGTAGCTGAAATGGATCGCATCATCACTGATGGTCGGTACATTTATATGGCAAAAAACAATTCTTTAAAGATTGTTGATGTTGAATCTATGTCAGTTGTATTTGAAAAAGACCTGGAAGGTGGCTATTATTCTGGTTTATACTTACATAATAATAAACTAGTTGCTATCTATAATCAGTACCAACAAATCACTACAGATGTGGAATCATCAGAGTATTATTGGTGGTGGTGGGGTTCATATAATTTGATGATCGATATTTATGATGTTTCAGATGTTTCAGATGTCAGTGTTTTAAGATCTCTGGAATTTAAAAACGCTTCATTAACAGATAGTCGAATGATAGATGGTCAAATGTATTTAGTGATGTATAATTATTTATATTCATTAAATGATGAGGTACCAATTCCACAATATAAAGATACAATGTTAAGTGATGATATGATAAGTTTATCTTATCAAAATATTTATTACTTCTTAGATAATGATCTTTCGTCGTCATATCTATTGGTTGGAACATTTTCCTTAGAAGATGAAGAAGAAATACAATTGGACGCTTATTTAGGTTATGCTTTTGATTTTTATATGAATCATAATAATTTATATATTTCTAGCCGACAATATATTTATGATGAAGAATCATATAGGGTCGATTATAAAACCAATATAATGAGATTTGAATTAATTGATAAAATCCCTGTCTTTCAATCTTCAAATATGATTGATGGTTGGACATTAAATCAGTTTTCTTTTGATGAATACAATGGTGTATTGCGTGTGGCTACTACAGATTATAATTATACAAATGAAACGACAGAAATCACCAATCAAATGTATTTTTTAGATTCCACTGACGCTGATTTGACTTTAATATCTGTTCTAGAAGGTTTGGGTAAACCAAATGAGAGAATTTATGCGGTTAGAATGAATGGTGATATTGGGTATGTTGTCACATTCGTTAATACTGATCCGTTATATAAAATCGATTTATCTGATCCTGAGAATCCTGCTATTTTAGGTGAACTTTATGAAGAAGGCGTTAGTGATTATTTGCATCCAATCACAGAAGATTTAATGGTTGGTATTGGAAGACAATCAGAAAATATTGACGGTTTTACACGATTTACTGGGGTTAAGGTTGCATTATATGATACTTCTGGAAACACCCCGGTGACCTTAGAAACCTTGTTTGTTGAAGGACAATATTCATATTCAGCTGTGACATATAATCATAAATTATTTGTGGAATATGAATGGCAAAATTCTTTAATGTTTGCCATTCCAGTTTATGGATATTTTGAAGATTACAGTAGGTACTATCAAGCGATTTATGTTTATAAAGTAGATGCTACAAATGGTTTAGAACAATTGGCGATATTAATGGATGATCAAGCGGAAAATAACTATTATGGAAATATTGAAAAAGTTGTATTTATTAATGATTCAATTTATACAATTTCTTATGAATTTGTTGTTGAATATGATTTGTCTCAAAATTTTGAACAAGTCAGTATGATTGATTTAAATAATAATAACTAAGAGGTGGTTTTATCAATACAATTACATCAACAAACAATTCTTTAATTGTTGAAATTAATAAATTAAAACAAAAAAAATATAGGCAAAAAAAACAACAATTTATTGTAGAGGGATTACATCTTGTTGAAGAAGCTTATCAAGCGGGAGTTTTAGATATGGTTTTTTGCATAGAAAAACCGCCTTTTAATGATGTCGATACATACTTGGTCAATGAAGAAATAATTAAAAAGTTATCTGATGTTCAATCTCATCAAGGCATTATGGGTGTTTGCCAAATGAAAAGTAATCAATCTATTAGTGGAAAGATAATTTTACTTGATCGTTTACAAGACCCTGGTAATGTGGGGACATTGATTCGATCAGGTGTTGCATTTGGGTTTGATACCTTTGTGCTTGATCAATCTGTTGATGTTTACAATCCAAAAGTTATTAGAGCCACTCAAGGCGCTATCTTTAAAATAAATATTATAGAAGATAGTATCATTGATTTTATAAAGAAAAATGAAGATATTAAGTTTTTGGCTACAGATTTATCTAGTGTGATTCATTTAGAAGATATTGACGTTCATTCAGATAATATTGGTATTATTCTCGGAAATGAAGGCAGTGGCGTTAGAGAAGAAATTATTCAAGCATCTGATTTGATTTTTAAATTAAAAATGCAAAATATGGAATCGTTAAATGCCGGTGTTGCTGGCAGTATTATTATGTATTATTTAGGAGATGTTAAGTAATGGTATATATCTATGAAGATAATCGAGTGTATGCTGAAGATGATGATTTGTTACTGGCTGAAGTAACATTTCCTTATGAGAATAATGATACTGTAAATATTGATCATGTTTTTGTTGATCCCAGTTTAAGGGGTCAAGGCATTGCTTCAGAGATTATGAAGTTTACGTATAGTTTTATTAAGGAAAAAGGTTTGAAAACATATGCGGCTTGCCCTTATGCAATACGCTGGTTTGACAAATATCCTGAATTTCAAGACATCCTTGTAAAGAGGTAGATGACAAGTCGATTTTTCTTGAATTCTCTAAGGGCATATGATATAATATTTTTAACATAAGGTAACGTGAGAGGGTCGTCCCCTCTCATTTTTATTGGAAGGATGATGAATATGAAATTATCAAGGTTAAAAAACGAAGTTGATTCTTTTTTGAAATCAATGGGATACAATTTATATAATTTAGAAATTGTAAAAGAAAACAAGGATAAAATATTGAGAATTTATATTGATAAACCAGAGGGTGTTGTCATCGATGATATCGTTTTAGCAACAAAAAAGTTAAATCCGTTTATCGATGAATTAGATCCAATAGAAGATGCATATATGATGGAAGTTTCATCACCTGGCGCCGAAAGAGAGTTAAGAACGAAAGAAGCAATTGAGCATGCAATTGGTCGATTGGTTTATCTTGAAACATTCACTCAGAAACTTGAAGGTGATTTAGTGGCTTTTGATAGTGACATGTTAACTCTTTCAATAAAAAACAAAAAAAATAAAATAAATTATATTGATGTTAATCTAGTAAGATTAGCAATTGATTTTAGGAGAAAAAAATGATTAGTAAAGACTTTTTTAAAGCACTAGAAAATTTAGCAGTTGAAAGAAATGTAACAAAAGAAGAAATATTAAAAATATTTGGTGATGGTTTAATCAACGCCTATAAAAAAGCTTATGGTGGTAAAACCAATGCTGAAGTTGTATTTAACTCAGAAAAATCTGAAATTGATTTAGTCAGTAAATCAATTGTTGTTGATGAAGTTGATCCGGAAAGTGAACCAGGTCATGAAATCACATTAGAAGAAGCAAGAGAAATAAAGAAGAATGCAAAGATTGGTGATGTGATTAAACAAAAGATTACACCTAAAAACTTTGGACGTTTAGCAGCTTCTACAGCAAAACAAATGTTAACTCAAGGTTTAAA
Organism: Mycoplasmatota bacterium; assembly: GCA_027859085.1. Taxonomy (GTDB): domain Bacteria; phylum Bacillota_I; class Bacilli_A; order Izemoplasmatales; family Hujiaoplasmataceae; genus Hujiaoplasma. Next base: position 6,165 of record JAQIBJ010000029.1, on the reverse strand, counting down.
ACAATTAGAGCGTGAGAAAAACTTCGAATATTTTGAAGATCGTACTGGTGAAATGATTATTGCAGAAGTACTTAAAATCAAAAATGATTTTGTGACTTTATTCTTAGGAAGAGATACGGAAACTTCAATCCCAATTAGAGATTTATTATCTTCAGATTTAATTGTTGGATCTAAAGTTAATGTATATATCACAAAAGTTGAAAAAACAACAAAAGGTCCAAAAGTATATGTCTCAAGAACTGATCGTAATTTAGTGGTTCGTTTAATGGAAAATGAAATACCTGAATTAGCTGATGGTGTGATTGAAATATTTGGTCTTGCGAGAGATCCTGGAGATAGATGTAAAGTTTGTGTATTATCAAATGATGAAAATGTGGATCCATTAGGTGCCAGTTTAGGACGAGGTGGAATGAGAATTAAGAGCGTTATAGATAGTTTGAATGGTGAAAAGATAGATATTTATAAATATAGTAAAGATCCTGAAGAATTAATCGCCAACTCTATTCAACCTGCAAGAACATTGTCAGTTGAATATAATGAAAGAGATAAATCAGCTATTGTGGTTGTTCCTGATGACCAATTATCACTTGCTATTGGTAAAAGAGGACAAAATGCTAGATTGGCTGTTCAGTCATCTGGTTGGAAAATTGATATTAAGTCAGAATCTGAAGCAAAAGGCGAAGGTCTAGAATTCTAGGTGGTTCATATGAAAGTTAGAAAAATTCCAATGAGAAAATGTGTTGTAACCAATGAAAGAGTAGAAAAAAAAGATTTGCTTAGAGTGGTTAGAACTCCAGAAGGAAACGTTATATTTGATGAAACAGGTAAAGCAAATGGACGAGGGGTTTATCTTTCTAAGGACACTGTAGTTATTGAAAAAGCTAAGAAACATAAAATTTTATCAAAACATTTAAATGCTGAAATACCCGATGATGTATTTGATGATCTATTGAAAGTAACTAAAAATGTATAAAGATAAAATTCTTTCAGTTTTAGGACTGTGTCAAAGAGCCAATCGCTTGGTTAGTGGCGAAGAAATGTCACTTGAGAAAATCAAAAGTAATCAAGCAAAACTTGTGATATTAGCAAATGACGCTGGATATAATACAACAAAACGTGTGACGGATAAATCAAAAACTTATCGTGTACAAGTTATTCATGAATTTAATTCAGATGAAATTTCAAAAGCTATTGGAAAATCTAATCGAAAAGTTATTGCAATCAAGGACCAAGGGTTTGCGAAGAAAATCATAAGTTTATTATAAGAAGTTTAAGAAAGAGGTGGTTATATGTCAAAACATGTACCGAACAAAAATAAAAATTATCAGAAAAAACAGGGTAAAAAACCAAACAAAGTGATGCCAAAAGTTGTTGCTTATCGTAACGGAATGACTGTGGCTGATTTCGCTGATCAAGTGAAGCAACCTGTCGCTGATGTGATAAAAAAATTAATGTTTTTAAAAGTAATGGCATCAAAAAATCAAGTCTTAGATCGTGAAAATGCAGAGTTATTAGCGATGGAATATGACTTAGAGTTTAAAGATGAAGTTGTTACTGATGTCACTAGATTTGAAGAAATCCAAGAAAATGATAAACCAGAAGACTTGGTTAATAGACCTGCTGTTGTCACTATTATGGGTCACGTAGACCATGGTAAAACAACACTTTTAGATACAATTAGACATTCTCGTGTTGTATCAACAGAAGCAGGTGGAATTACTCAACATATTGGTGCATATCAAGTGGAAAGAAAAGGTAAGAAAATCACTTTTATTGATACTCCTGGACATGCAGCATTTACTGAAATGCGTGCAAGAGGTGCGAAAATCACAGATATTGTTGTATTGGTTGTTGCTGCTGATGATGGTGTGATGCCACAGACAAGAGAAGCAATCGACCATGCTAGAGCATCAGAGTGTGACATTATTGTTGCTGTAAATAAAATGGATATGCCTGGCGCAAATCCAGATCGTGTTAAACAACAATTAGGTGATTTAGGTTTATTACCGGAAGATTGGGGCGGCGAGATTCCGTATGTGGAAATTTCAGCGCTTAAAAATGAAAATATTGACGGGTTATTAGAAACAATACAAGTTGTTGCTGAAATGCAAGAATTAAAAGCAAATCCTAATAGAGAAGCATCTGGAACAGTTATTGAAGCAAGACTTGATAAAGGTCGTGGACCAGTTGCTACAATTTTAGTTAATAATGGTACGTTAAGAGTTCAAGATTATTTTGCTGTAGGTTCAACTTACGGTAAAGTAAGAGCAATGAATAATGATTTAGGTGAACAAATTAAAGAAGCAAGTCCTGGACAAGCTGTTGAAATTATCGGATTGAATGATGTGCCTCAAGCTGGGGACCCATTCAAAGTATTTGAAGATGAAAAAACAGTTAGAGATATTGCTGATGAAAGATCAGATAGAGTATTTGATAAACAACATGCACCTAAAGAAGCAATGTCTTTAGAGGATTTCTTTAATCAAGCAGCTGATGAAACTAAGAAATTAACATTAATTATAAAAGCGGATGTTCAAGGATCAATTGAAGCTTTTAAAGGATCTATTGGTAAAATTATTGTTGAAGGTAGTGACATTGAAATCGTTGGTTCTGGTGTTGGTGGTGTGACTGATGGAGATATTCTTCTTGCAGAAGCAGCAAACGCTATTATTATCGGATTTGGTGTTGGTGTAGCTGGATCAGTAAGAACTCTTGCAAAAGAAAAAGGTGTAGAAATAAGGACATATCGCGTTATATATGAAGCATTAGATGATATAGAAGCTGCGATGAAAGGTTTATTAGATCCTGTATTTGAAGAACAAGTTATTGGTGAAGCAGAAGTTAGAGAAACATATGCTGTTTCAAAAGTTGGAACAATTGCAGGGTGTATGGTTACAAATGGTGTGATCACACGTAATTCTTTAGTGAAAATTGTCCGTAATGGAAAAATTGTTTATGAAGGTAAATTGGGATCTTTAAAACGATTTAAAGAAGATGCTAAAGAAGTTAGACAAGGATTTGAATGTGGTATTACCATTGAAAATTATAATGATATTAAGCAAGGAGACGTCATTGAAGTTTCAACCATGAAAGAGGTGGAATAATGGCAAAAGTTAAACATTTAGAAACAGATGTTCAAAGAGCATTAAGTGATATTTTACAAAATGATATTAAAGACAAATTAGCCTTTATTACAATCACTGATGTTAAAATTACAAATGAGTTATCTTATATGTATGCTTATTACACAGTTTATGGCTCAGAAGAAGATGTTGTTAATACAAAAGAAACTCTTGAAAGAGCAAATGGTTTTATAAAAAACCAAATTGCTAAGAGAGTTAAAATGCGTAAGGTGCCTGAATTGGTTTTTAAGTATGATAAATCATACGAGACAGGTAACCGAGTTGATGACATCATTAGGAATATCAAATAAACTCTAGCACTGCTAGAGTTTTTCTTTATATTGAACGAAAATGATAAATTTGATATAATCTAATTACGATGAAATTACAAATAAAAGATAAAATAAGAAATTTACCCAATAAACCCGGCGCTTATCAAATGCTTGATGGTAAAGGAAAAATTATATATGTTGGAAAAGCCAAGAACTTAAAAAAAAGAGTAAGTTCTTATTTTGTTGGTGCACATGATGATAAAACAACAAGATTAGTAAGTGAAATAAATGATTTCACATATGTTATTACTAATAATGAAAAAGAAGCATTTTTATTAGAATTATCGCAGATTAAAAAGTGGTTGCCAAAATATAACATTAAATTAATGGATAATAAAACATATCCATATATAGAAGTAACAGATGAAGAACATCCAATTATTAGAGTTACAAGAAATGTTAGTAAGAATAAAAAAAATATATTTGGCCCATATCCAAACGCAACATATGCGAATGAAACTGTTCGATTATTAGATTCAATATTTCCTTTTAGAAAATGCTCTAAATTTCCTAAGAAGGTATGCTTATACTATCATATTAATCAATGTCTTGGCCCTTGTGAATACGAGGTTAAACCCGGTACCTATAAAGAATTGATTAAAAAAGTTCGTAGTTTTTTATCTGGTAATACCAAAGAATTTATTCAAGAGTATAAAGCAAATATGGAAGAACACTCAAAAAAACTTGAATTTGAAAAAGCGAAAGAATATAAAGACATCATTACTGCAATTGAAAAAACTACTGAGCAGCAGCAAGTTATTTTTTTAGATAATAAAAATAGAGATATTGTGAACTTTTTGACATATGATAATTATATATCGATCAATATTTTATTTATGAGAAATGGTAGAGTATTGTTTTCGCAGTCTAAAATATTTACATATTATGGAAAAGTCGAAGAAATACTATTAACGTATTTAGCTCAATTTTATGAGAATCAACCAGTACCAGACGAAATTCTCTTACCATTTGGTTATGATTATGAATTATTTCCAGAAGTATTTGAAGATGTTATTTTTGTGCCACAGCGCGGAAAAAAAGTTAAACTATTGGACATAGCTTTAGAAAACGCTAAAATTCATTTAAATAATAACTTATCTGCTTATTTAAATAAAGAAAATAAAACCATTCATGCATTGAAAGAATTAGAAGATGTTTTAGAGATTTCATCTATTAAAAGAATTGATGCATTTGATAATTCTAATATATCAGGCCAAAATCTAGTTTCAGCTATGGCTGTATTCACCAATGGATTGCCTGATAAGAACGAATATCGGAAGTACAGAGTGAAAACAGTCAAGACTGGTAATGATTACGCAATCATGAAAGAAATCATCTACAGGCGATATTTGGCTGTAATGATGGAGGATTTAGATAGACCAGACTTGATTATTGTGGATGGCGGTCTTATTCAATTAAGAGCGGCTAAACAAATCTTAGAAGAATTGAATTTAGATTATCCAGTGATTGGATTGAAAAAGAATTCAAAACATAAAACTGAGAGTATCATTACAATGGATGAAAGAGAAATTAAAATTGATAAACATTCGAATATGTATTCTTTATTGTATAGAATACAAGAAGAAGTACACCGATTTGCGATCAATTATCAAAGAAATGTCGCTGGAAAAAAAATATACGCATCAATTTTAGATACTATTCCAAAAGTTGGTAAGATTACTAAAAACAAATTATTAAAAAAGTATAAAAACTTAGAGAATATTAGAAATGCACCTAGAGAAGAATTAAAAGAACTTAAAATCCAGGAAGAAGCCATTGGCAATATATATTTAGCTTTAAGTAATTATCAAGGAAAGAAAGATGATGAATCATGACAGATAACGTTTATGGAAAAATCTTGAAAGTAAACGAAAATAGAAGATTAATTGCAATTGATACTGGTAAAAAATTATCCTATTTTTATATGAGTAAAGGTATGTTTCGACAATTTATGGATTACTTTCATAAAAACATGTATGTATTCCTTAAAGTGAAACAAGAGACAAGAATCTATAAAAATTATTTAGTACAAAATGTGGTAAGTATCGATAAAGTCTTATCACCGAGAGGAAATAAACCGAAAGTGTTTTATGATATATCTATGATCAAGACAGAAATTAAAAAACTAGTAAATCAAGAAAGATATCGTTTATTTATTGACTTTGAAATGTCAATGCCACCATATCGTAATTATCAAAACTTTATATCAGAAATTATTCAAGTTGGTCTTGTATTAACTGATTCTTCAGGTGAAGAAATTAAAAGATATCAAAGTTATATAAAACCTGAGTTGTTTCCAAAACTATCTAAAAGAACTTTAAAATTCTTAGATATCTCGCAAGGACAAGTTGACCAAGGTGATAATTACAATAACTTACATGGATTGTTATCAGAAATGAATGACGATTTTCAACCAATTGCCTACGTTTGGGGTAAAAATGATAAATCAGAGTTGTCTAAGTTAAATAAAATTCATAAATTGGATAATTTTATTCATGACATGCAATTTGTTGATTTATTAAGTCTACATAAAACGTATTTTAGATTGAAAAATGATCTTGGCTTATTCAATGCCTATAATATGTATGCAAAGGAAGATTTAGACCATCAAAAACATGATGCTTTAGAAGATGCAGTTGTTACTAAGGATGTTTTTTATTGGTTTAAAGATGCTTGTAATCATAAAATCAAAGTGAATATTTAAAATAAAA
>JAQIBJ010000037.1 GCA_027859085.1 Mycoplasmatota bacterium | reverse complement strand
ACTTCATCAATAGCCACTTTTACGTTTGTTCCCACAAGACCACTATCTGTGTTGTCATAGTCTACGTCTACTGCGTTTTGCGTTTCTACGTTGAAACCAACTATTGTCAATTCATATGTACCATCTTCAGTAAATGTTGAATCTGTTGCACCTACTGTAAAATATACCGCTGCATTATCAAAGAACACTAATTTTGCACCAGTTACGATTGAACTACCAACTAACTCATCTGTGTCAATTTCGCCTGTTGTTAAATTCTTACAAATGAATGTTAATTTATCTTTCGCTGCTAATGTTGCTGTTAAGATTGTATCTGTACTTACTAATGCTGTTGGTGTTAATAACGTTGATTGCCAACCGTTATAATCTTCTAAAGCATTGATATAATCTTTATCATATGCGTCACCAATACCAAAACCTGCTAATGTTATTGGTTTAACAAGCAAATCATTAAACTTCGTTGCGTGCGGATTCGAATCAGTTACTCGACTATGTGTGTAAGCACTATCGTAATGGTCTTTTAAAACATCAGTTAAATCATTCGTTGATAATCCTTTACCAACTATTTTATCGACTTTATCATTCAACCAATTCAATAAATTTGTTCCTTCTGGATAACTATTGAAAATCGCTAAAACTTCATTAATAGTATTAACAAAAGCGTCTCCATCTCCACCTTCGCCCAGCAAAGCGTGAAGAGCATTTAGCCTTTGTTTATCAATCGCACTCATATAACCACGGTCGATTTCAGTCGCTTCTAATAAAGCGTCAAGGACTTCGACTCTTGTAATATTATTTTGTAAATCAATGCTCATAATAGTTGTTACTTTAGGAACTTTTAAATCTAAACTATCTTTTGCTAACTTTTCACTTATGTATGCTTCGTCGGTGGGGGTTGCTTGAAATTCAATTACTTTGTTGGAACTGTCTTCTTTTGTGTCTAATTGTGCTTTATTTACTGCGTCACCATCATTAACCCCCGCTTGAAGATTAGTGATTTTCTGAGAGAACATATCCAAGACACCTTTAATAAAAACATTGCCATTGAAAGTTTGTTCATCATCGAAGACGTTTCCACCCTTGGTTAAAGCCAATAAGTATTCAACGCCACCCAATGTCATTATTAACCTTGTCCCATCAAATGTTAAACTTGAAGAAATAGTTCCTAAGCCATTGTAAAATTCAACTTTGTAAAGTTTTTCTCCATTTTCTATGTGTCCAAAAGAATTTGATAAGAAGGTTTCAAAATTTAATGTCTTTATTCTGTTCGTGTCAAAATGTCCTTTAACAATTGTGTTCTTATCTTCAAAAAGTTTTAATATGCTTTTTGTTGTGCCTGTAACGAAAGCAGATGTTTTATTCCTAATTTGTTGTGCCGTCCAACCCATAGCAGTTGGGTTTATCGGCATTTTATCAGGAGCATTCTGCTTAATCGCCTCTTTTTCTTCTTCCGTTAAAATTATATCATCATATTCAGCCATTTTATACCACCTATCCTATACTTTTTAATATTCTGTTATCTTTATAGATAACACTTATTTCATTTAATTCTATATAACCTAATCCCAACATCATTAACCTTATGTATAAGAAGTTATTAATTTTTGAAGGGAATGATACACCGTTTTCTCCAAAGGTTGATAAAGAATATAATCCAAAACTTGTATCGTTAAAATCAAAGTTTTGATATTGCTCTATTTTTTTTGCTTCATTAAAGCCTATATGCCCTCTATAAGTTTTGTATCCAAAGTGTAATGTAGGATTCCCTATTACACCACCAAAGAACAAATTAGTTTTAAAGATTGTTTTTTCATATAAATTATTATTAAAGTCTGTGATCCCACTAACCCATAACATTTCTATTTTTTGTTTTATCTTTAAAATGCTATCAACACTAACATCTTGATACTCAAGATATTCGCCTTTTCCTTCAAAGTAAGCAGTTACTCTATTAGCGTATGTCACATCACTTTCTTCTACACCTATTTCTAATACATCTATTTCTTCACTAGGATAAGGAAGTAAAAACAAGAACTTGTGTTCAACTTCCGCTTCTATATTTTTATATATCGTGTGAATATATAGAGGTTTATCCTTTACATCAACGAATAAAGCGTATATGCCTGATAAAAGATATTCATCGCTTAAATCAAAATAGAATTTTTGAAAGCCATTTTCTACGAGACCATATATTTCTGTGCTTAATAAATCTGTTGTTTTCTCTACATATATAGTGTCGCCATCTTTAATTCTAACGAAACGATCGCTATCCAAAATAGTCACTTCATAAGTAAGGCCGACATTTGTAATTGTGAAATCTGTGTTTTTTTCTGCGAATTTGTAATAACCTTCTTTTAATATGAAAGATACGTCTTCTGGTGAATCTAAAACATAATCATAAGATTCTGGCATTTCAAACAAACTATGATTATCTAAAACATTTGATTGAAAAGTGCTTCCTACATAAGATAACACATCACTAATATATTTAACTTTTTCGTCAAAATCTTTTTGCTTTCCCCAAGTGTAAAAGACGTGTCGGTTTATATCCAAGAAATTGATTTCTTCACCAACAATAATATGTTTTAATATTTCTTGTGGAAACTTCCAATAAACAAATTCATAATATATATTTTGTAAAGCGTTTTTCTCTTGAGATAAATAACGACTATCTGCAATAAATGCGTTTTTACCTATAAAGATATACATTTTTAAATTATCTTCAACAATGAAAATGCTTTCGTTATCATTTTCTTTGATAAATTTAACTAAAGTTTCGTTAATAGTTCTATCTCTAGGTTTTATAAGCCTTTCGTCTGTTTGGATGTTATTAGATAACTCTATTCCAAAAAGACCTTTTTTACTCAACAACAGTATATCGTTATTAAATCTAACTATACAATTTTTGTTTAAAGGTGTTTCTTTTATGTTCGTTTTATATTCATAGTAAGAAACTTGGCCATTGTCATCTATTTCTCTTTTTCTTATAAAAAACTTCGAATCGTTAGGAAAGTCTTCCTTGGTTACATAAAGTTGATTATCTGTTGCGATCGCATAACCATTGATTGCACCTTTCCCACCTAAAATCCTATAATTTTTAGAAGGAAAATAAGACAATTCATAACTTTGGTTCTTAACGTTATCGCCTAATAAATCATTTGAAACGTTATATCTATCTATATTTTTATAATCTTCGTGACCTGTTAAAAATAATCTATTTTCTGTTCCAAAAGTAGTTCCAAACTTCATTTTTCTAATCAAATCATAATCTGGGTTTTGTGTAAATTCAACCTCTATATCAATAGAAGGTTCATTTCTATAATCATAAAGAAAGTTTCTTACTCTAAAATCAAAAGCATTGTGATTGATATCAAAATTAAAACTATATAAGTTTTCTGAAACTGGTAAGGCTGTTTTTTGAAATTCAACCTCTCTAACAAAAGATTGCATAAAATATGTTATATCCACTTCTGTTCTTTTTTTCGAATAAGTGAAAGGAATAACTGATTTAGCATATCTAGCAAAACTTCCAAAAATAATAGGGTTATAACTAACTATGTGAATTTCTAAAAAAGCACTTCCTTCATCGTCTGGTAAAACATCAAAAAAATTCGCAATAATTATAATTTCAATTTCTTTTCGAAGTGTGTAATTATCAAAAGCAGCAGGCCCATATTTGTCGACTCTTTCTGTTTCTGTTTGGTGAACCAAAAGATGTTCTAATACTGGTAAATTATTTGGATTATTTTTGATTGGGTCAAAATCAGTTTCTGGATATGAACTCATATCATCGGGTGTGAAATTAGGGTCGGCTTCTGGTGGGAAGACATCAGTTGTTACAAGTCCCCCTATAAAAGAATTTCTATAATCAACACCATCAACTCTGCTTTGATATTCAATTGTATTATCTTCTTCGGTATAAAACTTCCCTTTAATTCTTATAACATCATCATTAGTGAAATCTCTTTTATGTGTTTCTAAAGTAGTCATAGCGAGATTTATGAAAAGACTATATTTTCCCAAAAGACCAAAAAGTATATCTCTTGTATAAATAGGCTCACCATTATCTAATTCGAATTCGTGGTCTGGGATAGCAACTAATCCCGAAGATGTTGGGTAATCAGGAAAGGTTGTCATACCATTTTCTTCAGTTACTTCTTCAGAAGATAAATCTTCTAGAGTGGTAAAAGTAAAATCTTCGTCGTTATAATATCTTAATTGAACATAAACTATAAAGTTTTTAGAATCTATTTTTTCTTCTACTAAAGAATCGTCCGTTGCGTCTTTAATAAGAGAAGTGAATTTTGTTGGCATAGTGAAGGCGATAACGTGATTATCTATATTGCCAGTTGTTTGGTCAGGTTCTTCTAATGTTTCACTATTAGTTTTTATATAATCAATTAAATATTCAAAAACCGTTTTACCTTGAATGTGCGTTTCCATTTCAAAAAACGTGTTTTTGTCTAAACCTACAATCTCTGAGATGGTTACCGGTGTGGTTTCGTTTGTATATACAAATGATTTTTCTGGGTGGAAAGTTGATTTGATTTCAATTTCGTTTCCTTCTGTTAATAATGAAATTCCAAAATCAATAGTAGCGTCAAAATCTTCTTCCAAAATCCCCATAAAAACTGGGAAAATTTGAATATCACCAAAAATATTTTTATAAAAATCTATTTTAAAATCATAGCCTCCGTGCTTTTCTGTTTCATAATGTGTTGGCAATAAAAATCTACCATAGCCATCTTCATTATCGTTTGTATTGGCGAAAACTTTATATTTAAATTTTTTAGATAATAAATTTACATCTTCAAAAGAATCGTTACCTAACCAAATAGTTGGCTCATAAGGTGTTGGTAAATCATTATACCCCTTATATAATTCTTCTTCTGTTGAAGTGCTAAATGTATTGGCCGGTTTCTTTTTAAAATCATATAAAACATATTCTCTTGTTTCGTTAGGATTTAAAATAGAAAAAACATATATATTTTCGAGGCAAAAAATAAACAAACAATCTTTTTCTTCTATGAACAGAGGTTCTTTGTCTTTAAAAATATTTATAGAAAGGTATAATCTTTTATATAAATATGTTTCGTCTGTTTCATTAAAAGTTAAATTGCCATCGTTAATATATATGTGGTTATTAGTTACATAAATATTTATATCTCTAAATAAATAATGTCCTATAATAAATTCGCCTTCTTCAAAAGATATGCTAGGTATGCTTTTCAATTGAAGAGCAGGTCTTGTTTTTAAAGTGCCTTTACCTAAGTCAAAATTATAACCATCAGAAGCCATAGAAGGTTCTACTTTTAAAGGCTTGTTTTCTTTATCAAGACCTCTGAAACTGCTAATAGAAAAAACCTTTTTAGTTTTGGTATTTGCCATTCTATTGCCTCCTAATTAGTTTTATTAAACACCTTTGCACGTTTTACTTTTCTTTGCGAATAGTTGTTATCTATCTTTTTGTAATTATATAAAAAACTATAAAAATTATTCATCGCAACGCGCGCTAAAGAATCGTTATCTTCTTCATAAAGTTCGCCTTTTACAAAATAACAAAGCATTCTTTGAACATCTTCGGGAATGAATAAAGTATCTAAATCAAATGTTATATCATGCGCGTCAACAGGTAGATTCGACTTTTTGTTTTCGTAATGGATATTAAAATTCACCAAATCATATTCGGTTAAATCTTGCCCATAAGCAAATTCTACTCTTTGATTATATATATCAAATATAAATTCAATAGTTTCAAATATTCTTTCAGAAAGCACTTCACCTTCTTCATCCAAAACAAAAACAACAGCATCGATTTTAAGAGGATGATCAATCAAAGGATAGTCTGTTAAATCAATATAATTCTGTTTAACATCATCAATCACTTTTAAAGAAACACCTTTTACATAACTTTTTCTTTGCCCAACAATTTGATAATATTTGTCTATTCCTCTTGAAATGCTATTATTCATTCTAATTAATTTTTCGTTTGTATTTGGATTTTCTTCTAAAACGCCGGTTGTAAATTCTTCTTCATTAAAATTAATATCAGAATCTGCAAACATTATACGTAAAGCGCTAGCCTTAACTTGCCAAAGTTTCATCTTTATAATCCTCCAACTTCATAATATTTTCGCGTGAAGTAACTAATTGTTGTTTTTCATTCACACGGTTGGTTTCTAAATCTTTTTCATATTGTTCATCAGTTATCGGTGTAATATTCACCACTGGTTTATCTTCAGACTTCATATATTGCGGATACAATTGACGCAAATCACGGATGATCAATTCATCATTACCACCTTTAAAATAAGTAATAAAACCTTTTTGATTTATTTTAAATAATGCTTTAGATTTTATTTCAACCTTTAATAGTTGAGTTTTTTTATATTTTTTCGCCATTCTATCACCTCACCTCTATTATACCACCAAACAGCAATAAAAAAAAGGTGTTTTTTAAGACACCTTTTTTATATATTTACTTTTTAAGCCATACGAGCGATTAGTGCAACATCAATTTTTGCATCGTTTGCTACAGTTGTAGAAGCGATTGATACATTTACTTCTCCACTATCAATGTATAAGCCGAAATTATATAAATCAATTTCGAATACTTGACCTGCAGTTGCATCTAAAGCAATTTCATATGTTACATCTTCGATATTGTATTCATCAGAACCAGTAATCGTAATTACTGTGACGGCAGTTGCTACGTCAGCATTTACTTTTACTAAGAGAATCAATTTTTCCGTATTAGGCAATTCGAAACCAAGATTTGTGTTTTCATCCGCTACTTTTGAACCACCAATTTCTGTTGAAACATCAGTAGTTGCATGTCGGAAATATCCTGCTGTTACTAATTCTGCATAATTTTCAATGTCCGCAAAAGGATAACGGAATGGAATTTTCCAAAGATAATCTGTAACATTGGCAACGAATTTGATTTCTTGAATTACTTCTACACTCGGTCTAACGATTGTTAGAGGGATATGTTTTCTTACTTCAGCCATCTTATGTTACCTCCTTAAAATGATGTTGGCGGAGTTTTATCCGCAACATATCTAATTTTTACTTTCTTTAATCTCGCTGGATAAAGATTGAAGAAATCATAATACTCGATAGATTGATAAGCATTCCCACCTAATAAAATTTGATCCGGTGAGATTTCATATGTGATTGTATTTTTGTAAGGTACTACATATTGAATACCATCTCTAGTTTTCCAAATACCCCATTCCGCTTCAACAACTTTTGTAGTTGCGTTACGTGAAGTGAGGGCTTTAATTTCGTGTTTACGTACGGTTACATTATCTGCAACACCAACATACCCTTTTTTAAAAGCATCATCAGCCGACAAGTTACTACCAAGCAAGATTTTTGAATCACGAATGACTGTTTCAAATCTACTTGAAACAAACAATGTGAAATCTTCAGGTGACATATCTTGATCTTCCGCGTGTGCTTTTAAAATATCTAGAAATTCAAATAATGATTCTTTATCAAGAATACCATCCGCTGGAGTAATATTAGTGATAAGATCGATTTGGTGTTTAACAGGTAACTTCGCTACCCAAACAGCCAATTCTTTTTCGGCTTCAAGAGCCCATTTTTTGATTAATTTTTTACGAGTTTCGGAAGTCGCTTTTGACAACTTATCCACAAGTTTAGAAATTGTTGTTTCACCCCAGTGTGAATAACGACCTTTGTCGATACTTACACGTTTTGTTGAGGCGCGAATAAATTCTATTTTCGCTGGTTTTAATTCTCTTTCTTTTAATGAAGTTGTATGAACAGATAAATCATGGAAAACGGGAATATCTAATTCACGAGTTTCAAGGTTTAATTCGCCCTCAAATTCGTTTGAACAAGACTGTACCAAGACAGTATTGCGATACCATTCCTTATAAATCTGTTGAGATAACTTCACTAATTGTGCATTAGACGTGTTCATAGTTTGTTCTCTCCTTTATATACCTTATTTTTTATTATAAAAATCTGTGCTCCGATCAAGTTTCCCCATTACTCCTTCTGCTTCTTCATCAGACATAAGTGGAAGTTTTGCAACAATGCGGTTATATTCTTTTTCAGAATAAACATCATTTGTCGTTTGAGCGGTCTTGCTTTTCGTTGAACCACTTGATGCGTTTGCTTTTGTTTTATAGTTCGTTTCGACTTCATCAGACGATTTGCCACTCATTTCAGCACGAACTTCAACATATTCATCATATAATTCTGTGAAATCTTGTTTTCCAAGTAACTTACCATTGATAAATTTCTTGAAAGACTTGTCATCGTCAAGGGATTTCAAATCAACATCTGGTCTTGCTTCCTTGAATTTATCAAGTTGTTTTCCCAAAGTTTGAGTTTGTTTTTCCTTAACATCAGTTTTCTTTTTGGCTTCTTCAGCCTCTTTGGCTTTTTTTTCTTCCAAAGCCTTTTTGGCTTTTTCTTCAGCCTCACGACGCTTCCTTGCTTCTTCCGCGTCTTTGTTCTTTTGCGAACGCTCTTTTTCTTCGTCATCAGTGTCGTCTTTGATATCGCCGTCACCTTTGTCGTCCAGTTCTTTTTCGTTATCGTCCTCTTCTGGATCGTCTAGTACATCATTAAAGAAATCTTCTTCTTTGACATCTTCAACTTTTTTATCATTTTTATCTTCGGCCATGATTTGGCCTCCTCTCTTCTAACGGTCTGAGAACCGACGCTATATTAACGCTTATAGCACACGCCTAATTACATTATATACCCTCTTTTAAGAAAAATCAACTTGGATTTTGTTTTCCCTTACTTTTTATATTTAATAAATTTTTCATTTCAGTCATCATTTCTTTGTTTTGATTAGACATTTCAGTAACACGATCTATCGTTTCAGCTGTTTGATCGGTCAACATTTGTTTCAATCTATTGTTTTCTGTTATAATAGTATGAATGTTTTCACGGTCTTTTTGAGTATTCTCATATGCCTTCACCATTTGGTCAATTACATTTGTTGCTTGTTTCAATTCTTTTTGCAATCCTTCAATCACTTTATTAGAATTATTTTCAGCAAGTTTTTTCAATTCTTCACGATTTGATACATAACCATCTGGTAACATTGACAAGTAAACTTCGAAAGGCAATTGTCCGGATTGAACCATTAGACCTAATAATTCAAGGTTAGTAAATTCTGTGAATGATGGTGCAGAGCCAACTTGAATGTCAAGTAAAACACTATCATCAAGATAATCAGTACCAACAAACTTTTTTTTATCCATATAATTTTTAACAGAATCTTCGCTCATTCCGTGTTCAACAATAACAAATTCTTCGTTATCATAAAAGAATTTAGCGAACAAGAACATGATATATGCTTGCTCACGTTTGAATTCGTTGAATAACATTGCGTGATCACTTGAATTTTCTTTTGCACGATCCATTAACATTTTGGTTTGTTTACCACTTTGCCCAGCAAAATCGCTTTGCCCAAGCATAATATTTGAAGCCCCAGCAACTTGTCTTGTCATTCCAATTAAACTTTGAGAATATTTTTCAGAGTCTTGTGGAACATTTGCGACAGGAATACGTCCAAACGCACCATCTAATCTTTCGTTTGGCATAGTTTTTAAACCAATCATTTGCCCGTTTTCTGCAGTGATATCGTCTTTATCAAGAATACCTTCACGATACATATATCCACCAAGGACGTTATCTTGCAATGCTTTATCATATACAGAATAGTGATTGTTGATTGATTTTTGTGCTTCGATATATTCCATTGTAATAGGATAACCATAGAAACAATTATCGCGTTCGTTCAAAGCAAGTTTAGCAAAAGGATACAAGTTCCAAACTTTGTTACCACGAGGATCATCTTGTTCTTTTTTATCTTTGTCGTCCATAGTACTTGTTGTATTCGGCATTTCAACACCAAACCCAACGCCTTCTTTTTCAGCGCGAGCTTTTGCTTTTTTAATATCATAATATGGATTTAAAGGTGTTGCTTCCTTTAAAACAGTATATTGTGTACTTGTTTCAAAAAATACTTGACCTTCAAAATTACGGAAGAATTTTATATAAACATTACAGAATTCTTCTGTTCCGTCCATTCCAACGTCTTCTTTATCGGTACTAGCGGTATAAGAAGCGCCATCTGGGATAATGTCTTCCGCTTTTTCTGGATATTTTTCCCTTAATGAATTGATTCTTTCTCTAGTAACGACTTGTACCCATTCTTGATCTTGAATTTCTTGAATATTCGAGTTTGCAACAGAAAAATTACGAATATCAACAACTTCTACGCGCATTTCACCACCAGAGTTCTTTAAAAAGCCACGTTTTTCGGCATCCCAGTAAAAATAATGGATACCAGTACCTTTTTTATAATCATCATCAACGGCTTTTAAGTCTTTTTTACGCAAATTAACACTTTCAGCTTGATAACGCATAAAATCTTGTATTTTTCTTACACTTTTAAAATTAGTTGAATTCACTAAATAGCCATATTTGTTTTGCATAATATTACTTTTCTTCGCTTTACCAATTTGCTTAATGATATTCAATGTGATTTTTGGATAATCTTCTATATCATCGTCCATTACCCATTGTTTACCCATTTCAAAAAGGACACTTCTTTCAATGTCTTTTAATAATCCAATTCCAGACTTGTACCCATTTGCTAATTCAAATTGTTCATATGCTAAATAATCAACTCTTTCTTTTGTATTTTCCATTGATTATGCCTCCTTCTTTTCTGTTTGGTCTGGATATCCGCGCAACCATTTTTTCTTTTTATTAATACCAAGATTTTTTTCCACTTTAATATCGCGTGCGCTTTGAACAAACTTATCCATTTCTTCCACTTTTCGTTCAAGCATACCAACACGCATTTCTAACGCCTTTATTTTTTCAGCGTTTTTTTCTCGGCGTTTAAACCATTTCTTGATTTTTTTAAGCATGATTATTATACACTCCTTTTCTGATTTTAGTTTTTTTGCGTTTACTATGTTTGTTGAACATATCCACTAAAAAACTTTGATCCTCATCTTTCTTTCTAACAATTATCTTTTGAGTATTACTTTGAAAACTATTACTAACATAAAGAGCAATTGCAGTTGCCATAATAATATCATCATGATGACCTTGTGTAGCGTTCATTACATTTCTTGCTGTATCTTCCATTATATAATATTCTGCTTCATACCAGAAATCTTCATCAGGTATAATGCTTGGCACTTCTGTAACCAAGGTTCTTAACGCTGATATAATCGGCGCTTTAGTTAAAGTTGTGGTTTTGAAACCATATTCAATTCCACCAGTTACCGTTCTATCTTTTCTTGTCATACTTTCTGTAATATATATATTAGTATATTTTTCATCTTCCATAATGTAATCACATATTGCGTGAGAATAATTTACTTCTGGTGCAATCTTTGCGTCGTTATACATTATAGCGATTTCTACAGCAATCTTTGCTAAAAATCTTTCAGATAAATTCTTTATTTCAAATCTACAAGCAAGTGCTTTAGTTATGTTATTGATAACGACAATTTGATTTTTGTCAGCCCCCATACCAGACGTATCTAGGCCGAGTGTATATGGTGTTTGATATTCACGTTCTTCTAAAAGCAATTCGGTGTCCACATATTTATAGTCTTGCAAGTCATCGTCCCAAACTGACTTTTGTTGATATATTTTTTCGTGTTCTGTTTTTGGTTCTTCCCAAACCATAACCTTTTCAAATGTCGGGTAACTTCTTGGTGCGAATTTTCGGATCGGTTTTTTTGAATGTTTCATACCAGCAACAATTGTTTCCGGATCGAATACCCCAGTACCACTTGCAACGAACGCTTCTTGTGGAGTCATCGGATTTTCTTGTTTAAACCAAGTTGGATTTCCAGAATACACATTGTCAATTTGATATCTTCGCCATAATATTTGCCCGTCGGTTAAATCAAATTCCTTTTTAAGTAGTTCTTCTTTTTCTGTCATTTTAAATCCAAGTGGTGGTTTCATTGTATATTCAGCGTGGTCTTGCCAACCAAAGAAGAAATTCGTATAATCACTTTGACCTTTTATAGCACGATCCCAATCATCTTTAAAGAAGTTATACCCGTTTGCTGTACTTTCGCGAACAATCATTGTCCTAGGATGTAAAGAAATGGTCGGGCCAAGTGAATTTTCTATCGCTTGAACGTTGCCTTCCCAGAACGCACATTCCGTTAAATGCAGATAAGAAAGCGTTTGTCCACGGAATACGCCTTCATTTACTGTTGCGAACGAAATCTTACTGTTTATTCCGCTCCCGTCCTTCTTATCAAAAGTTATTCCTTCACTGCTCATTTGAATCGTTGAAGGTCTTAATGCTTTTGGCAAGTTATTATAAAATATTTTACATTTCTCAAAGATACTTGATGCACTGTCAAGTCTATGTGCAACAATACCATACTTTGTGTTAAGATTCATCACAGCGAACCAGAACCCGATAGCACTAAAAAAAGTTGTTGAACCGATCTGTCTTGCTTTCAGTACTATCATTCTTATCGGTACGTCGTTGTTTAAGCAAAATTCGATATGATCCAACATCTGGAGTTGTTCATCATTCAGTTTAAAAGGAATTAGATGGCCGGCCTTGTCAACAATCTTTAGCATGTTTTCAATAAACCAACGTGGATTAAAAAGCGTATCTTTATAATCTATTCCAGATAATGGATTGTTGGTTTTTTTATTTGACATCTTTGCCTTTGTCGTGTTGCTTGATTATATCATCTATAGAAACACTGCCCCCTATTTCCACTTTGTCTTTTCTTGAGTACTTCGGTACTGTACGCTCAAGGAAAAACATTGCATCTTTACTATCCCCTTCGTCTAGTTTATCCATCATCTTTTCAACAAACTTTCTTTCAACTTCAGTAGCAACTTGTTTTTGCGCTTCGTCCATTACTGTCTTGAGATAGTCGTCGCTTCCTATGATTTCTAAGTAGTCTTTTATTGATATACCGATTTCAGTGGCAATTTCAGTGTCTTTGTAGCCTGTTGCTTTCATGATCTTTGCCATTCTTAAATTCTGTGTTAGTTTTTCATGTGCTATCATATTCATCGTATCACCTCTCCTTTAGTATATCACTGTTTTAAGACAAGAGCAATATCCTTTTTTGATACGCGATGGGGATGGGTGTAATATATGGGGGGGGCGGGCCGGTCGGCGGTGTCGGAATGTATGCCCCCCCATTCGAACGGTTATACAAAAGTTATGGCATATAATAAAATCATTGTCAAGTGTACGATAAAATAAATCGAAAAACAATGTATGTATGTCTTGTTTTTATCACATTTATATGGTATAATATGGTGTAAGGTTAATTATAACCTTAAAGCGAAAGCGGAAAGTGAAAGGTGTTTACAATGATCAAGATTAGTAAAATGGGAAAAGGCAAAAATGGTAAAGAAGAATTAGTTGAATATGAATACAATTCAATTAACAAGGCTTGTCAAGAAAACGGCGCGACAAGCGGTATGAATCGAAATGCTGGTTTAAAGTTCTTAGAAAAATCTGGTTTTGACTTATCGACATTAAAAGAAACCAAAACAACCAAACGCAAAACTGCTACACTTATCGAAAAACTCATTAAAATGTGTACCGAAATTGATAAGGAAGAAATCAAAAAACTTGAAAAAGAGAGATTAGAAATTGTTAAGAACGCGACAACAGCAAAACAAATGGAAAAAGTAGTTGGCTTGAATGACAAAATAGCAAAACTTAACAATCCAAAAGTAGACCTCAAAACCGTACAAAGCAAAGTCCAAACGTTATGGATAGATTATCACCATATCGACGATATCGAAAAAGCGGAAGAATTAGCAACCGAAGAAAACAAAAAAATAGATAAAGCAACGAAGAAAACAAAAAAATAACAAAGTAAAGGGCTTGAAAAAGTCCTTTTTTTATGCCTAAAAATGATCATATTTGGACGGAATCAAACAAAATTTGAGTAAAAGACTAATGAAGCCTTCGAGGACAAACTTTAGATTAGTATGAATCAGAACCTGATCAACTACATCTTGTTTGACAGTCTTATTCAATAGACCAAACTGTGTATGTAAAACAAGACAAGTCTTAAAAGTGATATTGTTAGTCTTAAAAAGCGATTATTGTCTTAAAGTCCGATTAAAGGCGTAGGAAGTCTTAAAAGGTGGTAAAATGTCGTTGTAATAGGTGTAATAATGCTACGTGGGAATAAATAATACCACCACAATATAGCCATATTTACATAGTACCAAAAACAAGACCACTATATATATAAAATATACTTTCTTAAACAATGGTAATTATTACAGTGATTATTACAACATTATTAGGTATTCTAAGACATTCATAACTTAAAAACCATTTTTAAGACTTATAGGCAATTTTTGGCAGATAGCAAAAATAAGGGTTTCACAAGGAAATCACGTAAACAAGACAAATTATATATTGTCTTAAAAGACACTTGTTTTATTGTCTTAAAAGTGGTATAATGTTTATGTAAGGGTATATCATATTTAATGATATATACTAACTAAAGAAGAAAAAGGAAGGTGGAACGAAAATGAAAATTAGGAAATTCATTAAGTATTTAAGAAAACTTGGCGAAGGATACATAGGCAAACCGAACAAGAAATACATAGAACAGATATTTAAGACACAGGGTTATTATTCTGGAATAAGATATCGTGTGTACTACAGTAAGAAAAAAGGCTTTACACATGAAGAAAGGAATTTTTAGACTATGTATAAATTTGATTATAAAACGAAATCAAATCCTGAAATAATGGAAATGAAAAGCGATTCTATCGTTGTAAAGAACCGGCAATATTTAATAGCACATAGTGGCGAAATATATTATGTTGAGGATGGCGTACTGAAGAAAAAGAAATCAATTCAAGAATATCAAGATATGCTTGAAGAAGAAAAACGCCTTGCTGAATTGTATTTTGAGATAACAATAAACAAATGTTATTATAAGATACAATTAGCAAACAAAAAGAAAATATTTGCAGTGCTTGACACTATTGAAGATTTTGAAATACGTTGTCAAGAGCAGTTAAGATACTTTAAGGAAAGGGAGAAAAATAACCTATGATCACTTCACAGGAACTATTAAGAATTGTAACTAATCACAAAAACTACACCAAGTCAAGAACAATACTTGATGACTTTAATACTGAATGGACAATTTATTCATGTACTGATGAACACGTTTCAAAAGTTGTTGAATTAGCCGAAGAACAGAAAGAAGAAGAATTAGAAAAACTTACTGATTTCATTAAACAAGCAAATCTTAAAGAAACAGATATCAATGATATTATGTTAGATAAAAAAACTAGCGCAAGAAAAGAAGATAGAATGGACGATTTTTTTGAAGCATTTGAGGACATTGAAACTAAAGAACGTTTATTCATTCTTATGGGTGAAACCGGAGTTGGTAAAACATACACAATAGAAAGACACTATGAAGATATAATCACAATTGCTTGCAACAAAGCATTAGATCCATATACTCTTTGTTACTATTTAAGTGATAAAGATGGAACTGGACTACAACCTTATGAAACACCTTTTTTGAAGGCAATAAGAGAAGGACTATCAGTGTTTTTAGATGAGGCTAATGAATTACCACATGATACGCTAATGTTCTTACAAGGAATTACTGATGAAAAGAAAGCAATTGTTATTGGAGATGAAATGGTAAAAATTGCTAAAGGCTTCAAGATTATAATGTCACTGAATCCACCTTCTGAAACAGACGAAAGAATGCCACTGGGTGATGCTTTACTTGGTCGTGCTGTTGGATATGTTATGGAACTTACTGATGAGATAATTTGTGAAAGACTGAATGTAACTGAAAATTGGTTGTATTCTATACGTAATTTATATAATCATATAAGAAACAGTGGTATGATTGATATGCGTAACTTAGATTATCGTGACTATCAAAAGTTTTCAAAGTACAATTTTGAAATGCAGTTGCAATTCAAAGTGTGTATGGGAGATGTCACAAACATTAAAGAGTTTCGCAAAATACAAAGCACAGGAGAATATCAAGAATTGATAGACAAAGTAATGAATGAGGCAATATAATGGAAACTAATCCTGATATTTTAATGGTAAAGGTTTTTAATCATTATAGAAAACAAATGAATTTTCTTGAAAATTACTATTCTGAAAAGACTGAAAAAAAAGTAACAATTAAATTGAATGTAAACAAACATAGTACATCGTATTTTAACCAAAGAACAGGTTCGATTTATATTTCAACGAGCAATCTAAAAATGATTTTATATCGTTTCCCAAAGTTATTCTATTCATTATTCTACACACTTGTTTTACATGAAATCTCGCACGCGATTTATACCGCTTATCTACCAATGACTGATATCACAAATATACTTGAAGATAATAGGATCGAATTTCAAACACAGAAATGGAATAAAAGAGCAAAGTTTAGACTATTAAGATTTGCTTTTCAAGATTTGGCTTTTAGAGATAACAACGGAAAAATAAATAATAAAGCAGAACTTGCTTTAGCATTATTACGTACTGTTGATAATCGTATGTACTGTGCTTTGCTTGGTAACAAAAAGGGACGTGTAGATATCATTAAAGAAATCATTCGTTTAGATAAGACCTACACAAACAAAGATTACATGCTATCAAAAGACAATTCTAATCAACAGGTGTTAAGTGATTTATCAAAACAAATCAGCGACCTACTCGATAAACTTATTACAAGTTGGAACAATGATGTAGATGGCGAAGGAAAAGGCAAAAAGAAATCTAAAAAGAAATCTAAAAAGAAATCAAAGCAAAATAAAGACGATAGCGATTCTTCTGAAGATGACAACGAAGATACCGAAGGGGAAGAAGAGGAAAGCAACTACGAAAAAGACTGCGTTGAAAACGAAGAAGAAGAGGACACTGAAGAAGAAGAAAACGATGAAGAAGAAAATGAAGAAGATAGCGAAAATGCCGAAGATGAAGATAGTGAAGATACTGAAGAAGAAGATAGTGAAGATTATAACGAAAGCGAAAGCGACTCAGACGAAGATAGTGAAGATGAAGATAGTGAAGATACAAACTCTACTGCAAATGGTGGTGAGGGCGGAGAAGATGAACTTGAGGAAGAAGAAAAAGATACTGACATAGGCAATGGAATAACAGAAGAAGAATATCAAGAAATGGCAGATGATATGTCTGAAATATTACAAGAAGGTAAAAACTTAGAAGAAGATTTAGACAATGGAATTGGTTCGCTATTTAATCCAAACCCAAATCATGATAGATATGAACAATTTCCTATATCTGCATTCACTACTGCAAGGCGAAGTGGTATCAAAGGTTCTCAAGATGTAACCAGACATACTGGAAAGGCGCAAGACTTATCAATGAAAAAATATGCGCGTAGAGGGCAAGTTAGAAATGAAAAGAAATTTGATAAAAGATTAGATTTAGTAGGGCGCGGTGGAAAGTCTGCAAGAGTTTTGTTTTATTTAGATATCAGTTTTTCTATGAATGGCGCAAAATTGGCTAATTCAATTCATTACTTAAAATCATTCTATGATCAAATGAACAAATACCTTGATATTAGATTTATGGCGTTTGGAAAGCATAACTATGAATTAACAAGAGATGAACTTGACTATCGTTTCTTATCACCACTTATAGAAATAGGAACCAGACCTAAACCGGTTAAATTAAAACCTAAAGAAGAAATCATATTCATAACTGATGGCTTATTCCACACACAACTACCCGAAGACTATATGCGAAAAGCGCATTTTGTGTTGGTAGATGTTGAGCCTTGGGTTGTAGAAACAGATTTTAATCAAATGAAAAACTTATACTTAGTACATACAGGAGATTTGAAAAAAGGTCTTGAGAATGCTACAAAACATATTCGCAAAATGTTAAAAAGGAAAATATAAAATGGCTAAAGATGGTCGAGTAAAAACCTCATATAATTATGATGAAATACTATTCGAACCACACATACACGTGCTTGATAAAAATACAGGAAAAGACTTCTACATTGTGTATGTAAACCATTGTTATTTAGGTAAAGCGATTAACAAGATAAGAAGGAGCAAAACTCTTTCTTACCTTGAATCTAATTATAAAAAATTCTAAGAAAAGGAAAGGAGCAACAAAAATGAATTTTCACATTTATGTAAAAGGCAACACGAAGAGTGGTAACTACGAGATAAAAGGTATTTTATCTACGTATTACAAATTGCCAAATGTCTTGGTTAAAAAACTGGGCGGTAAAAAGAAAGCGTTGGAATATTACAAAAAAAAGATCACTAAAGACAAAATTGAAAAGGTATTAATTCCAAGCGACAGAATGTTTTCAACAGTTAATATAACTGAATACGAAATTGTTTCTGTAATTAAAAGACAGTGGGTTCACGGTGAGTATTATGCACATGAATATGCTGAAGATGAATATTGCGAAGGAAAAGGAAGAAAAATAATATATTCTAATGGTTACACAGAGTACGAGATAAGGTGTCTTGATTCTACCAAAAGTGTCATGGATGGAATATGGGACAAATCTGATATCGGCTCTTCAAGAATAGGAAATGGTTGTGGCGATCATTTTAGTCCATTTGAAAGGGGATTG
>JAQIBJ010000036.1 GCA_027859085.1 Mycoplasmatota bacterium | reverse complement strand
AATCACCATCCAATAAAACCTAAATTGTATTGGGACAATACTCACATTAATAAAAATGAAATTATCAGAGAATTTCACAAAAAACATCAAGATATACATATTGATGATTTATATAAATACGCAGTGGTGACCAATTATTTAGATGGATACTTACTCATGGTTTATCAAACCAATCAAAAAAAACATTATATATATAATAAGGACTAAACCTAAGTTTAGTCCTATATTTTTATCTTAATTTTTGCAATGATTCATGTAAATCCGGTTTATCGATTTTATTCACTAGTACTTCAGATAATTTTACTGAATCAACATGTAATCCTCTTGAAACAGTTGCTAAATTATGTTTACCTTCTTTTAATAATTCAACGGCTGTAATACCCATTTTACTCGCCAACACTCTATCGAAAGCACTTGGCGAACCACCTCTTTGAATATATCCTAGGACTGTTGCTCTCGCATCATATCCGGTATTTTCTTGAATTTTGACAGCTAAGGTTCTCACATCAGTAATATTCTCAGCGACGACTATGATTAAATGTCTCTTACCTTGGTTTTTTGCTTTTTGCACACGTTTTAAAATACCGTCTTCATCAAACCCAGTTTCACTGGTCACAACAATTTCTGCGCCACACGCAATACCTGAATAAACAGATAAATCTCCACAATCTCTCCCCATGACTTCAACAACGGTACAACGTTGGTGAGAGAAAGATGTATCTCTTAATTTATCAATGGCCTCCATCGAAGTATCCAAAGCTGAGAAAAAACCTATCGTATATTCTGATCCACTAATGTCATTATCAATCGTTGCTGGTACACCGATGATCTTAAGGCCATGTTTTTCTAAAGCCAAAGCGCCTTTAAAAGTACCATCTCCACCAATTGCAATTAATGCATCAATGTTTCTAATCTTTAAGTTCTTTACCGCTTTTGCAACTACTTCATCTTTTTTAAAACTTTCTAATCTTGCAGAACCAAGAATTGTTCCACCTCGATCAATGATTTGTCCAACATCAAAACTATACATTTGTTTAATGTCACCTTCAACCAAACCTCTATAACCATCACGTACACCATAAACCTCGATGCCATGATAAATACATGTTCTAACAACTGCGCGAATGGCAGCGTTCATTCCTGGTGCATCTCCACCAGATGTTAATAATGCTATTTTCATAAAATCACCTCTTCATCTCTTTTATATTGTCGATAATCACTTGTAAATGATCATGTCTCATTTCAGTCTTTCCAATTAAATAATACACTTTATTCTTTTTCAAAATATTTTCATACTTTTCAAATTGACTAGGGAACATAACACCATCTACTTGTGAAAATTCATCTTCTAATGTTATAAACGCCATCTGATCATTTTTCTTTGTCTTAATCACTTTAATTTGTGATATCACTGCGATAAACTTTTCATTTCCTAAAGGTTTATCAATGATATCCGAAAGAATTTGTAAATTATTCTTATTAATGATTACGTCAAAACTATGAATTAAATGATATTCAAAATTTATTCCCAATAATTCTCTTTCTTTGTTTTCCATCTCTTGATAATCATATTCATCATACTCAATATAATTAAAAGATTCATCATTATAATGGAAACTTATAAATGCCTCAACGCGATCAAGATTTTCAATCAAAGTATGTTTGTTTACACCAAATTCTGAAAAAACATTAGCATGTATTAATGATTCAATCACATTCTTAGGTAAATGTGTACCTCTTGAATAAAAATCAATAAAACCAGTTACCTTTGCCTCTTCTTGTATTTCAACAATTTTCTCTGCCATCACTCCACCTATGCCTTTAATAGCCATGAAAGGATACCTAAGTCCATTCTCTTCATACTGATAAGACACACTAGAATGATTAATTTTTGGTGGCAATACTTCAATACCCATAGAATTTGCTTCTCTAATATATTTTTTTGTCCCAGTCACCGAACCAATTTGGAAATCCAATAGCACAGCTAGGAAATATGATGTGTAATTGGCTTTTAAATACGCCATCCAATAAGACACATAACTATACGCTACCGCATGACTTTTATTAAATCCGTAATTTGCAAACTTGACTATGTAATCATAAATCTTTTCACCAAAGACTTCTGTATACCCTTGCTTCTTAACTCTACCAACAAACTTCTTTCTTTCCTTTACTAATACTGATTTAATCTTTTTGCTCACTGCTCTTCTTAAGACATCAGCTTCACCAAGTGAGTAACCAGCGAATTTATTGGCAATTTTCATAATTTGTTCTTGATAAATAATAATACCATTGGTTGGTTTTAATATCGGTATTAAATCCTTATCTAAGTAATCTATCATTTCTTCATTGTTTCTTCTTTTGATATACAAGGGAATGTTTTCCATTGGTCCTGGTCTATGTAAAGAAATACATGTAGCAATATCTTCAAAGTTATCTAGTTTCATCTGACGCATAAGATTCATCATGCCTTCAGATTCTAACTGAAATATTCCTAAAGTCTTTACCTCTTTTAATAAGTCAAACGTTTTGTCATCATCTAAAGGTAATTTATAGACATTAATCTTCTTACCTTCATTCTTTTCTATTAAAGTTAAAACATCTTCTATCATCGTTAGATTACGTATACCTAGAAAATCAATCTTTAACAA
>JAQIBJ010000004.1 GCA_027859085.1 Mycoplasmatota bacterium | reverse complement strand
AAATTCGATCAATGCGGACACTCTCCATTGGTTGACGCACCTGAAAAATTAACAAAAACCATATTAGATTTCATTATATAGACAAAAAAGGACTGAAAAGTGTCCTTTTTCACTATACGAGATTGATTTTTTGTTTATTATTAAGTATAATCGTAAATAATAGGAATAAATGTTTGTTAAATCGGTATAATTTATCTAAGTTATACTTTATTGTTAATTGTATAAAGGATTTTGATTGACACAAAAACTTCTATATTATATAATTAAACTGTAAAAGGGCAAAACTAGTGAAAACTAGTGACGCAAAACTATAGGGCCTTCGTCATTTGACAAGGTAGCCAGCTGCCGTTATCTTAAAAAGGTCATGGCGTGTAAGACATAAATTCCTAATTTGTGTGTTCTACATTTTAATCACAATTACTTTTATAGGGTAATGGCTTTTTTGAAAAAAATATGTTTTAAGCCAAAACCTTATAGTTTTGGCTTTTATTATTAAAAAAAAGCTCACATAATCTAGGAGGGATGTGATTGCGGCTATGAACAAAAAAAGAAAATTAGCTCAAAGAGTTGTCTTTGCTTCTAAAGCAACGAAACTTAGTAAAATAGCTAGATTCGGTATTGTTGTTACCGCAATGCTAACTTTTTTAATCTTCTCCGTTTCATTCTATGGTTTAGAATCTGGAAATTTCACGTTTACAGTTGATGAAAAAGCTAGACAAGCCGGAATTTCACTTTACGAAGATCCTGGAATTAAGTTATTGACTACAAGAATCATTGCCAATGAGGTGGAAGATGCAGATGGCATGACTGACCTCTGTAACACTGAGTACACCGAGAGACCTTTAGGACATAAAGAATGTATACCGCCTGATGAAACGTTAATTTCAGTTGATGGATCAAATAATGGTAAATCCTATATCGCACATACGTTTTATCTTGAAATGATTTCAAGTAAAGACTATATTGGCGATTTAGTGATGACTTTAGATATTATTTCAACCTCAAGAGGTGCTGAAGAAGCAATGAGGGTGAAATTATTTATCAATGATGTTCCAACAATTTATGGAAAAAGCCAATCAGAAAACGGAAACAGTCCTGGTGATTTAGAAATTATGGTTGATGAACCCTTTTACAGTAATGATATTATCATGAAAAAAACTTTTAATGAGTTTAGTCCTGGTGATATTGTAAAATTTACAATCGTCGTATGGTATGAAGGGGAAGACCGTGATCATACAATCAATTTATGGGGAGGTGGAGTAAAATTAGAAATGAATTTTACTCTCAAGAATATAAGATTACTAGAAGATGAGTTATAAAAACACATATTACTAAAAGTTTTTTTAACAACGAATAATAAAAATAAAAATAAAAAATAAAAGGAGAAATTATTATGAAAGCATTAAAAACAAAAGTGATTCTTTCGGGAATCGTATTAGTATTCGCATTTATTGCGACAATCGGAACAACTTTCGCATGGTTCACTATTTCGGAAACTGTTGCCGTAGACGGAATTAATTTACAAGTAACATCTTCAGACAACCTATTGATTAGAGTAGATGGTGCCGCAGATGGTAGTGTATTTTCTTATGCATCAGACGACGTTATGTTAGCGAGTAACTATCAATCATCATTAGCGTTGACTGACATCACTGGAGTTACTAAGTATCAAGATATTGCTACTTGGCGTTTGGATCCTGTGACTGCAGTTAATACTGATTATACTGGTGTGGATGCAAAAACTTTATCTGCTTTAGATGATACTTATGTTACAAGAAATTTAACTGTCGATACAGGAAGTAACTCTGCATCAGGAGGATATATTGAAATTAATCTTTGGTTATATTCACAAGCATCTGATACCAGACCTATAGAAGTTTCAGATATATCTATAACTTCTTCTAATGGCGATGCTGATTTAGACGCAGTCGCTAATGCGGTTAGATTCGGAATTTGGATGGAAGATAATGGACCTACTGTAGGAGATGCTTATATTTTTGGTAATGACACCGATTTTGGCTTTGAGTTTTTAGTAGGTAACGCTGGTTATTCTGATGCAGATCTTATTAATGATTTAAACGATACTGGACTTAATATTGGTACTCCAACAACATTAACATCAGCATTGACTGATGGTACAGGAGCTTTAATAACCACTGTTACAGGTGCTGATAGAGTTCTTTTAATAGACCCAGTGGATAATGATAATGATAAAAATGTATTTACTATTGAACCATTAACGCCAACACTAGTCACTGTAAGAATTTATATTGAAGGATGGGATGAACAGGCATCAAATGCAATAGTTAATGCTAACTTTGATTTATCACTAGGATTTAGATTTGGAACGACCACCTTAACTTTTGATGGTAATGACGGAACCCTTGATAGTGGTAGTCTTACTGCAACGCTTTCTTCTATTGGAACTGGTGCTGTTACTGAGCCTACATTTACTCATGCTACATTAGCTTTCCAAGGATGGAATACTCAAGCAGACGGAAATGGTGATCCGTTTGTATTAGGAACAGATACGATTACAGAGGACACTACTATATACGCTGTATGGGGATAGAATATAATTAAAAAATCATTATAGTTAAAAAAAGCACGATTACATTAACAAAACTTAGGGGCTTCCCTAAGTTTTGTTAAATTATGGT
>JAQIBJ010000042.1 GCA_027859085.1 Mycoplasmatota bacterium | reverse complement strand
ACCTAAAGGCGATCAAAAGCAAATTACTATAAATATTACCAATAATATTGCAAATGTGCTTATAAAAGCTGATGAAAATCGATTAGGACAAGTTGTCAGTAATATGATTGATAATGCTGAAAAGCACATTATAAAAGAAGGATTTATTAATATTAAAACAGAAATTGAGGAGAATCATGTAGTGCTCATAATTGAAGACTCGGGTGAAGGAATAGAATCCAAAGATTTGCCTTATATCTTTGAGCCGTTCTATCAAGGCACCCAAAATAACAGCACAAAAGAAAAAGGAGCAGGGCTTGGACTTGCGATCTGTGATTATATAATCAAAAAGCACAACGGAGAAATATTTGTGTATAGTGACAAAAATAAAGGTACAAAATTTGTTATTAAACTTCAAGAGATTATATAATAAGGCTTGTAATCGATTGCTGATAATTATTCAAAAATTGTGATTTATAATGATAACTTTGATTTTTCAAAGAATGGAATTAAACATTTAAATATTATCGTTTTTCTTATGAAAGATGATTTATAGTTTACTTTGAAATCATTAACCACATATTGAAACAACAGTAAAATTACAATAGTTTATGTTTTATTAGAAATTTTAGATTTTAGTTGAATCTATTGATAAAAAAATTATAACAAAAACCTTTTAGACTATATATCTTT
Source organism: Mycoplasmatota bacterium (assembly GCA_027859085.1). Lineage (GTDB taxonomy): Bacteria > Bacillota_I > Bacilli_A > Izemoplasmatales > Hujiaoplasmataceae > Hujiaoplasma. The sequence continues at coordinate 4,763 of JAQIBJ010000042.1, read as the reverse complement.
AAATAATTTTTGCTATATAAAAGAAACTGGCGAATGAAAAACCAGTTTCTTTTTTTGGGGAAGAGAAAATTGATATTATTATCATTATCTTGGCGGTGGGCCGCCACCTGGTGGTAAAATTGTAGAGTTTGAAGTTATATTATACGTGTTGATAATTTGATCTAGAGAAATGGTCGTTAGAATTTCATAGTTTGTGACTTCAGCATTTGCATAATATCCATTTACTAATGTCCCTGTAATTTCACCGTTGAATGCAATTGTATAATCAGTTGAATTGTCCAACTCAGGAGAAGATATTAAAATTGTTTGATAGCTTTTTGTTGGGATGAATGAATATAGTGAAACATTGTCAACGATGATTGAGACACTATCATTGAAATGAGTGGTTTCTGTATAATAAACAAAACTGATTTGAGTTAACTATTCTGAACGTGTTTTTGTTTCATTACCGTATCCTGCAACAGCTCAGACTGTAATCATTCAAATTAATGAGATAACTAAAAAGTCCTAACATTTAAGTGATAAGACAAAAGTCATATTGAAGAAATTTTTAGTATACTATTTTAGAAAAATAAAATATGGTATAAGTAAGAATCCAAACTTTGTGATAGAATGAAGAAGAGAAAAGATACTTTTGTCAATAGATTATATAATTAAGATGAATAAGAAAGGTAATTTATGAATGGTCAAAATAGAAAAGATATAAAAATAGGCTCTAAAGTTTTGGTTGTAGAAAAACAAAATCAGAGTAATGGAATTTTAACAGAAGGTATTGTAGAACGAATTTTAACAAATTCACAGAAACATCCACATGGAATTAAAGTGAAGTTAGAAGATGGGACTGTTGGCAGAGTTAAGAAAATATTCCAATAAGTATTTATTTGATATATAAGTACAGTAGGTCAAAGGTGGAAAAGAAATGGAAAATCAAGATAAACCGTATAAAAGAAGAGTTAGATACAAAGGAAAATATCCAAAAAAATTTAAAGAAAAGTATAAAGAATTAAATCCTGATAAATATAGTGATACCATATCAAAAGTTATAGAAAAAGGGAGTACGCCTGCAGGAATGCATATTCCAATAATGGTTAAAGAGATTTTAAACGTACTTCAAATTAAACCTGGACAAATAGGACTAGATGCAACCCTTGGATATGGTGGCCATACCCAAGAGATGTTGAAGTGTTTAGAAGGTAAGGGCCATGTATATGCTTTAGATATTGATCCCATTGAGTTGCCAAAAACAACCAAAAGACTAGAAGAAGGTTTCTCTAAAGATAATTTAACGACTATGTTAATGAACTTTTCTGATATTGATAAAGTGACAAAAGAACAAAATAAGTTTAATTTTATATTGGCTGATTTAGGTGTATCTTCAATGCAAATTGATAACCCAGATAGAGGCTTTTCATTTAAAAAAGATGGGCCATTGGATCTAAGAATGAATCCAAGTAGTGGTGTTTCAGCATCAATGCGTATCATGCAGTTAACAAAAATCGAAATTGAAAGCATGTTGGTTCAAAATGCTGACGAGCCCTATGCAAAACAAATTGCTGAGGCAATTACTTCTGCAAAGAAAAAGGGGATATACATTGATAAGACCCTTAAACTAGAAAAAATAATCAGTGATGCACTACAATTTATACCTATTGCATCAAGAAAACATGATATTAAGAAATCATGTCAACGCACTTTTCAAGCAATCAGAATTGATGTTAATAAAGAGTTTGAGTCAATCTATAATTTTTTAGAAAAACTACCAGATGTCTTAACGTCAGGTGGGCGCGTTGCAATTCTGTCTTTTCATTCTGGAGAAGATAGACTTGTAAAAAAATCATTTAAAAGATTCTTTAAAGAAGGTCTTTATAGTGAAATATCTTCTGAAATTATTAGACCAACTAAGGAAGAGTGTTTTTCAAATCCTAGAGCCAAATCTACCAAAATGAGATGGGCAATAAAGGTATAAATCAATTAATTTTAAATTAAAGTAATATAAGTTTAAAAGGTTCTCCGTAAAGTTAATTTTTATATTGAGTGTTTTTTTGATGTATTAAAGACCGTGATAAATTAACTTTACATTGACATTTATAAAAAAATGGTTTAGACTGACTCTAATAAAAAAGGGGGAATTATATATGAAACTTAAGCATCATTTATGGATTGCATTTGGAATTATCATCATTGCGTTGTTTTTAACAACAATTTTGACGAAAACAGAAGTACCTGCACTTGCTTTATTAAGCGAATCAAAAACAACTATTTGGAATTTAATGTATGAAAACTTATTCACTAAAATCCCTACCAATGAGGTTTTAGACAAGTTAACATCTACATTCGGATTGCCTGAAACTGTTGCCCGAGATTTAATTGAAGAACATGGGACAGGAAACTCAATACTATCTGGGTTGTTAGGTTTATTGCCTATTTTAGCGACAGTAGCTGGAGTTTTATTGGTATCTTTTAAAGCAAATACAAAAAAATGGTTAATTTATGGATCATTTGGAGTTGTATTTATAAGTGTTTGGGTTATTTGGTTTACAGCACCTTCAAAATTAAATGGTGTTGAGTCTATGTATAATGCGATAAGCACACCAATGGGAACTTTAATGAGAGACGGAACGGAATTCTCTATGGGATTAGGATTCTTTGTGATTCTAATTGGTTCTATATATGGTATTGTTGCACTTGTATTAAACAAATTTGGTAAAATCGAAGAATAATTAGAAATATTAATAAGTTATATAATAAAACCACCATATTTAAAAAAATATGGTGGTTTTATATTGGAAGATTTGTCTTAAACCATTTATGGATTGGTATGGTTTTTAAACAGTGGCTATAATAGTATATGCATATATAGATGAATGGAAAAATAACCATGCCAAGTAACAACAGTAAGTATCTAAAAGAGATGAGAGAGAAAATAGTAGAATTTATACTTGACTCAGGAAAATCGGGACTTTAGTCGCAGAGAAATTAGGAATTGATCCATAATGCACATCAAAAGAAGTCCATTATTCAAAGAAGGAAATTCTTACTTAAGGTGTCCACTTTCTTGACATAGATACAACAATATATAATTGAAAAGTAATTTGTGGCATGATAAAATAGTAAATATCACTTTTAGGAGAGCTTTGTATGAAAATAAAGAAAATTCTACTATTAATGATTAGTTACTTGTACTTTTTTAGTTACTTTAATTATTCTACAGATGGTCTTTCTAGTACTATTCTTTACTTTTTAAGAAGAAATAATATTATCAACAGTCCTAATCTTAGAATCCTATATACTATAATTGTATTTGTTCTTGCATCATTAATGATTTTGAAACTTAAAAAATCTAGCAAACTCCAAAGCTGGATTATCCTATTATACACTCCATTGTGTGTATTTGTTCCCTTTACATTTGCACTTCAAATGAAGGAAATTCTAATTAGTGTATTTGGAATTAGGTATGTCCTTATGATGAATCAACCCTATAATTTTGTTAATTTGATTCTTATAACTACAATTTGTCTATATATTATAATAAGTTATCAAAAACTCATTAATAACAAGGCATTAGGTTATACCAAAATTACTTTTTTAATTATTTCTACAGGTATAATGCTGTTTTTTTCTCACTATTCTATTCTGAATTTTTTAAGTTCTGGTAGTGTTTAGTTAAATTCTTGTAAGATAGTAAACTAACCAAAAAGCAATATAGAGGTGGAAATATGACATTATTACAACTAAAGGATTTTGTTAAAGTAGCCAATCATGGTTCTTTTAGTTTAGCTAGTAAGACATTGTATGTCACATTTGAAGACCCAGCAATTGGAGAGTTGAATTACAGATTTACAACTTATGAAGCAACAGCAGAATAAAAAACTTATAGAAAAGAGCAGTGATAATATGAATATCGGAGAAAAATCAATTGAACTTCACCGAAAATTAAGAGGCAAAATAGAAATTACTAGTAAATACGATGTAAAAAACAAAGAAGATTTAAGTTTGGTCTATACACCTGGTGTCGCAGCTGTTTGTTTAAAAATACAAGAAAACCCTGAAGAAAGTTATGAACTAACATCAAAAAATAGTACAGTTGCGGTGATAAGTGATGGGACTGCGGTATTAGGTCTAGGCAATATTGGGCCAATGGCAGCAATGCCAGTCATGGAAGGTAAGGCGGTCTTGTTCAAAAGATTTGCGAATGTAGATGCCATACCGATTGTCTTAGATGTACACGATACAGATGAACTTGTGAAAACAATTACGTATCTAGCACCATCATTCGGTGGAATAAATTTAGAAGATATTAGTGCTCCTCGTTGTTTTGAAGTAGAAAGAAGATTACGTGAAACATTGGATATTCCAGTGTTTCATGATGATCAACATGGCACAGCCATCGCTTGCGGTGCAGCACTAATTAACGCTTTAAAACTTGTCAAAAAAGACTTGAAAAAGGCAAAAATAGTGATCAATGGTGCTGGAAGTGCTGGAACAGCAATTACGTCATTCTTACTTGACTTAGGCGCAAAAAATATCGTTGTTTGTGATATTGGTGGGATTTTAGATCCAACTGATGACCATTTAACGTCTTATCAAACGAAATTGGCTAGTATAACCAATCCAGAAAATAAAAAAGGAACCTTAAAAGACGCATTGGTTGACGCAGATGTCTTTATTGGTGTCAGTGTTGGAAATATATTAAGCAAAGAAATGGTGACATCTATGGGGAAAGACTCAGTTGTTTTTGCACTCGCAAACCCAACTCCAGAAAT
>JAQIBJ010000039.1 GCA_027859085.1 Mycoplasmatota bacterium | reverse complement strand
GTCTTCTGTGTCTTCTGTGTCTTCTGTGTCTTCTGTGTCTTCTGTGTCTTCTGTGTCTTCTGTGTCTTCTGTGTCTTCTGTGTCTTCTACGTCTTCTGTGTCTTCTGTGTCTTCTACGTCTTCTGTGTCTTCTGTGTCTTCTGCGTCTTCTGCGTCTTCTTCATCTTCTTCGTCTTCTTCATCTTCATATTCGTAATCTTCTTTAATACCGTCTTCTTCTATTTGATAACGGTAAAAGATTTGTCCGTTAACTAATTCAGAGACAATGGTTCCTTGACCAGAGACTTCATCAATTTCATATTCTAACTCATAAACAACTTGTGCGCCTGATGAGTCTTTGGTTAATTGATATGAATTTTCTGTATCATTATACAGTTCAGTCATTTCTAACTTCACTTCATCATCTTCTTGAGATATTTTAATTTCTCTTTCTTTTAATACACCATTGATATATTCTTCAATATTATACTCTTTTTCAAATTCATCTGAATCAACTTTTGAATCATATTCTATTTTAATATAATTAAGACCTGATCTTGCATTCAATTCAATGGAGATATTGTCATTTTCAACTTCAATCTTGCCATCTACTTCAAATTCTAAACCTTTGACTTTTAAAATTCCTTGAACATCTTCGTTAATCATTGTTAGATCAAAGGTATATGTTTGATTGTCTATTTGATAGATGATTCTATAATGATAAGCTTCATCAACTAACTCAATAATTTCATACTCTGTGACTTCATCATCCATTAATGGTTTTAACATTTGGAAGTAATGATCAAATTCATCTGCTTTATCACTAAATCTTGATGCTAATGGTTTTAACGCTAATTGCTCTATAGAATCCCCTAAGCTATTAATAATGATGCTTCCGGTTAAATAAGAGGCTTCAACAACCTTCTTTTGGTCTTGTTGACTTAACTCAACAACAGAAGGTGTTGTGATTGGAGAAACAGTCGGTGTGTCATTAAAGATTGCAATACCAATCACAATCATTAATAAAAATGACATGACAGATAATACAAATCTAAATCTAACTTTAGAAAATATTGATGATTTAGTATTTTGTATTTCAATATTTTCTAAAACAAAACTAATCGATCTTGATTTAGCTTGATTAATTTTATGTTCTTCTATGTCTCGATTGTATTTCATTGTTCACCGACCTCCTTCTTAATTTTTTTTATACTTGATTTTATCGCTTTATATACCGTTTTTAATGGTATATTAGTTGTTTCTGAAATTTCTTTAGGGTTTAAATTTGAAAAGTAATGTAAAGCCATAATTTCAAAATGTTTTGGTTTCAATACCTTTTCCATTGCTTTTTGAATTCTTGTGATTTGTTTGTCTTTTATTGTATTTTTAATCACATCTTCACTGGCTTTATTGATTGTATCATCATACTCGTAAGTATATAAGTTCATTTGATTAGATTTCTTTTTTAAGAAATTAATCGTATGATGATGACTGATCCGATAAATCCAAGTTCTAAAACTTGCTTTATCTGAATTGAATTTATTGAGTTTGTTATAGACCTTTAAAAAGACTTCTTGTAATAAATCTTCAGTCGTCTCATAATTATTCGTTATATTATAGATATATTTAAATAATTCTTTATAATATCTGTCCATAAGTAATGCATACTCATTTTTATCGCCAGCTATTATCTTCTTTATGATTAATGCATCATCCATAGCCACTCTCCTTTGTTATTGATAATAATATTTTAACACACTTGATAAAAGATAACTATTGGATGGTTCACCTATATATACAGTAAAAATTGTATTTTTTCTCAAAAAAATAAAAAAGCCATCAATTTGATGACTTCTCTATCATAAAACCAATAACTAAAATAACATCAGTTTAATAAAATTCTCTGCGAATCTTATAAATTTCTCAACACTAATATTTTTAATTGTTGTGCGAATAACAACACCAGCAACTACTAAATATCCTATTGGTTTTAAAATCCTCAAAAATAGTTTTGCTTTTTCAGTTACTACTTCATTTTCTTCTTTGACTTCAACAACGGTTTCTGTCGCAGCTTTCTTAGTGGTTTTTTCATCCACTAACTTTCCTAAGCCACTTTTTAAGAAATCGTTTTCGAAATCTCCTACGTTTTCGTCTTGTCCAAGCATACTTCCCCTTGTATAATTAATTTGTATTAAATTAACTATAGCTTCCTTTCTTTTAAGTTTTTATATAATCTCCTATAATGAAGTTACAAACGTTGTGGAGTGTGTCATGTTTTCCCTACACTTCG
>JAQIBJ010000074.1 GCA_027859085.1 Mycoplasmatota bacterium | reverse complement strand
GTGAGTGGATAGAAAAAGCGGTTATTCCAGGCGATCAACCAGCTGTTTCAGCGTTTTTAGAGTTGCATTTAGGCATTGAAAAAACATTGATGGATTTAACATCTGAGTGGGAAAAAGATCAAGCAAAATTAAATGGTAATTTAAAGAAATACATTAAGTTCTATCAAATGACGAAGGATTTTGATATGAGAAATGACCTAGGGACTAAGCCATTTGAGCTAATCTTAGATAAGATTCGTCAACTGAACGGTCTAAAGGATTTAGACAAAGTATTCAAAGAGTTTACCTTAGAATCAATTGAACTACCTTTTGGGTTCAGTGTTATGCAAGATTTTATGGACAGCAACAATCAAATTTTATATTTTGGAGCTGCGGATTTATTTTTACCAGATACGAGTTATTATGAAGATGAAACAAAAAAATCACAACTGATTGGGCTTTTTACGAAGACAACGAAACAGTTGTTAACCTTATACGGTTTTTCAAACGAAGAAGTTGACAAGTTAATACATGAAGCGCTTGCCTTTGACGAGCTCTTAGTACCGGTGACAAAATCGAGTGTGGAAAAAGCAGATTATGTTAAAATGTATAACCCATTAAGTAAAAAAGAAGTTGAAGCGTTAACGAAGAACTTTAATCTGATGGAAAAAGCAGAAACTTTAGTGAAACAAGAAGTCGATCAATTGATTATTACAAATCTAGATTTTATCAATGCGTTTGATTCGATTATCAAGAATGATAATTTTGCGATGATTAAATCGTGGATGATTGTGTCGAATGCGATTAAATTTACTTCAGACTTAACCGATGATATTCGTATAGCAGGTGGGGCTTTTAGACGGGCATTATCTGGCACGAAAGAAGCGCAGAATAACAAGAAATTTGCTTTTTATCAGGCCTATAATCGATTTGGCCAAGTTGTTGGGTTGCATTATGGGAAAACCTATTTTGGACCGCTCGCAAAAGAAGATGTGAAAACAATGGTTCATGAGATGATCGATGTATATCAAGAACGTATTTCGGATAATACTTGGCTCAAAGAAGACACAAAAGAAAAGGCAATCAAGAAACTTTCAACATTAGCAGTTCATGTAGGATATCCAGATGAATTACCAGCTTATTATGATCGTTTTGAGATTTCAGGGTATGAACAAGGTTCAGACTTGATTCAAGAAAAATTAGCGATGAACAAAATTGTAAATGTTCATGAATTTGAAAAATACAATAAAGAACCAAATAGAAATATCTGGGGTATGCCTGCAAGTATGGTGAATGCGTATTATAATCCAAGCAATAATCAAATCGTATTCCCGGCAGCCATCTTACAAGAACCTTACTACAGTTTAAATCAAAGTGCATCAGAAAATTATGGAGGGATAGGTGCAGTGATGGCTCATGAAATCTCGCATGCTTTTGATAATAATGGTGCAAAGTTTGATGAAACAGGATCACTTTATGATTGGTGGACAAAGGCTGATTTAAAAGCTTTTAATAAAAAATCGAAAGATATGATTACCTTATTTGATGGAGTAGAAACAGGCTTTGGTACTTGTAATGGTGAACTAACGGTATCAGAAAATATTGCTGATAGTGGTGGACTAAGATGTGCGCTTGAGGCTAGTAAAAAGAATGATAACCATAATTATGATGATTTCTTTAAAAACTGGGCACGTGTTTGGCGTATTAAATCTTCGACTGAATATAGTGAGTTACTATTAAAAGTTGATGTTCACGGACCGTCTATTTTAAGAGCGAACATGCAGTTAAGTAATTTACCAGAATTCCAAGAATTTTATGGAATTAATGGAAAAGACAAAATGTATTTACCAAAAGATAAAATAATCAATATTTGGTAACAAATTGGCTTTAAGAATTAATTAAGCACATTATCCGTCAGTGATAATGTGCTTTTGTTTTTGTGTTATTAATCTGAATTACTCTGTTCGAGAAATAAAATATGTCACATTCAATTGTGCATTTGCTATATTAGGAAGCAAATAATATTTTCTTAATAAAATTATCCTGATTGTATTTATCTATGATATGATAAAGAAGAGGTGATTTTATGCATATTTTTATTTCCGGAGGAACAAGGGGAATAGGGCTTGGGATGGTAAAGGAATTTCTGAAAAAAGGACATCAAGTATCTTACACAGGGACATCACTAAAAAGCATTGAGTTACATAAAGAAGAACTTAAAGGATCTTTTGAACCTATAATTTGTGATGTCAGAAGTAAAAATCAAATCATTAAGGCAAAAGAAGAAGCAATAAAGAAATTTAATGATATTGATATTTGGATAAACAATGCTGGGGTTGACCAAGAACATTTAGTTGTTTCTGATTTAAGTGAAGAAGAAATAAAACGTGTGATTGATATCAACGTTGTTGGGATGATGCTTGGAACCAGTGTAGCCTTAAAACAAATGAAAAAGCAAAACCATGGATTTGTTTATAATATGGAAGGTTTAGGGAGTAATAATATGAAAATCCCTAAGACACTAATTTATGGTAGTTCTAAAAGATTACTCACATATTTTTC
>JAQIBJ010000015.1 GCA_027859085.1 Mycoplasmatota bacterium | reverse complement strand
AAAATTTATTTTTGATTTATGTTATAATACCATTTGATAGTAACTTATGACTTATTTGGAAGAGGAAAAACATGAAGATACTTAATAAACTATCTAAAGAACCATACTATCTACAAATTTCTCAAGCATTTGAAAGAATGATAAAAACCGGTTATTTTTCTCATGGGAAAAAATTACCGACCTTAACAGAAATGAGAGAAATCTTTAATGTCAGTTTAAAAGTTGCGGCACAAACTTACGATGATTTAAATCAAAAAGGGATGATTTACAGTAAAAGAGGTAAAGGCTTTTTTGTTTCATATCATGAATCTATTAATATTGATTTAAATTATTTTTATCAAATTGAAGCTGAATTGGTTCACGAAAAGAATATGGAACGTCATATATTGTTGTTTGAAAAAGTTTGTGTTGATGATTATGTTGCTGAACAATTAGAACTTGATGAAGGTGAGTATTGTTATCACATCAAACAAACTTATGGTAATGAATTGAAGAATGTTTTATTAGAAGACATTTATTTACCGATGTCTAAGTTTCCAAAACTCAGTAGAAATTATGAAAAGTATCAAACATTACCTTCTTTAGTAATGAGTGGTTATCGTTATAGTTTAAATAGTTTTTCAAATAAGTATTTTTCAAGTCATGTTGCTGTTGAACATGAATTTATTCTTAAATTACAATTAAATGAGCCTTTATGGCGTGTTGAAAGTATATACTTCACGAATGATCATAAACCGATTGCATTAGTCAATCATTTTCTTTCAGGTGAATATGTCACAATGGAGGTGATGTTAGATGTCGATTGAATATAGAAACGAAGTCATGATTGATCGCCGTTCTACCAAACCGATTCATGAACAAATTTATTCTCAATTAGAAAATTTATTATCAAGTGCTAGAGTGATTAATAATGAAGCTGTTATTAAAGCAAGTGATCTTGCAAAGAAATTAAATGTCTCACTTGAAGAAGTTGAAAAAGCTTACTATTTATTAGAAAAAAATAAATTTATAAAATTTGATGAGAGTAAAGTACCTTATGTAATTAAATATGCGAGAATCTTAGATTTCTTTTCAAAATTAATATTTATTGAAGATGGTATTAAGTCTTTAGGAAAAGAACCATCCGTTGAAAACATAGAATTTGATATTGTTAAAGTTGATAATTCTGAAGTCATTCCTATCCATAAATATAAAGATGATCGATTCTTAAGACAAACAAGACTATTTAAAGCGGATGACGAACCATATTTTTATTTAGAAGAATTTTATCCGATTGAACGTTTTCCAAAATTAATGACATTAGACAAAGATTTTTGTGGAACAATATATGTTAATGTCTTACAAAAAGAATATGATATAGATTTTGTTAGAAACAAAAGGAAAGTGAATGTTCATTTGTTTGGACCAAAATTATCAAAAATCCTTCAAGTCAAACAAGGATTGACAGGTTTTAAAATTGATTTAACTTATTATGATCAAAACAACATAGCCTTTGCCTATGGACATGCTTATTCGTTACCACATTTTTATTTTGAATATGATGTTCATCTATAAATAGATATAAAAGATATGAAGATTTTCATATCTTTTTTTGATTCTTGCGTATGATTTCTATATTTATAAAAAAAATGCTAAAATAGTTATAGTAAAGGAAGTGACATTTCATGAAAATAGGAATGATAGGATTAGGAAAAATGGGGTTAAACTTAGCATTAAATATGGTTGATCATAATATAGAAGTTTTTGGTTATGATGCCTATTTAAAACTCGATGTAAAAAACGAAAATAAAGATATTGTTTATAAGGAATCATTAAAAGAAGTTGTTGATGCTTTAACACCACCGCGCATTATTTGGGTAATGGTGCCAGCAGGAGTTCCGACAACGATGGTTATTGATGAATTGATGACTTTGGTTGATAAAAAGGATATCATCATGGATGGTGGTAATACAAGATACACTGAATCTATAGAACGTGCAAAGAAATTAAAAGAAAAAGATATATTCTTTTTAGATGTTGGAACTAGTGGCGGTCAAGGTGGCGCAAGAAACGGCGCGTGCATGATGATCGGTGGAGAAAAAGAAGCATACGATATTGTAAAACCTTTGTTTTTAGCAATTGCTAAGGAAAATGGTTTTGACTATATGGGAGAAAGTGGTAGCGGTCATTTTGTGAAAATGGTTCATAATGGTATTGAATATGGGATGATGCAAGCCATCGGTGAAGGCTTTGATTTGTTAGAAGCAAGTCCATTTGATTTAGATTATAAAAAAGTATCAAAAGTATGGGCAAATGGAAGCATCATTGAAGGCTTATTAATGGATATGGTTCAAAGCGCCATGAATAAAGATCCGAAATTATCAACGATTATAGGACGAGTTGATGATAGTGGGGAAGGACAATGGACAGTGGAAGAAGCATTAAAATTCAAAGTCAGTATTCCAGTCATTGCACAATCACTCTTTAGCCGTTATAAATCAAAAGATGATCATAAATTCTCTGAGAAAGTCGTCGCAGCAATGAGAAATGAATTTGGCGGGCACAAGGTGTACAAAAAATAATGAAAAAAGCCATTATTATATTTGGTTCAACTGGTAATTTAATGTTTAAAAAATTAATACCTGCGTTGGACAAACTTATTCATAAAGGCCTAGTAGATGATGATTTTAGAATTTATGCCATCTCTAGAAGAGATAATACCATAGATGATTATATAGAAATCGCCAAAGAACATGTAAAAGACCATATTGACTGGGAACGATTTAAATCTCATTTGGAATATCTAATTTTTGATGTTAAAGATACCAATGATTATAAAATATTGAAAAAAAATCTAATCAAAGACGGTTATGAAGATGTAAGCGTCTATTTAGCTGTACCGCCTAAGTTGTTTCCGATTATTGCAAAAGGTGTAAGTGAATCAAAATTAATAGAGAAAAAAGACCGAAATAAACGAATTGTTTTCGAAAAACCATTTGGTGAAGACTTAGAAAGCGCTAAAGATATTAATCGAGAATTATGGAAATGTTTTGATGAAAATCAAATATATAGAATTGATCATTACCTTGGCAAGGAAATGATTCAAAATATTTTAGTCGTTAGATTTGCTAATATTATTTTTGAACAAAGTTGGAATCGCAATGCAATACGTTCAGTCACAATTCTTTCAAAAGAAAGTGAAGGGGTATTAAGTAGAGGCGATTACTATGATAAAATTGGTGCGCTAAAAGATATGTTACAAAGTCATTTACTGCAAATGGCTGCGTTGATACTGATGGATAAACCAAAAGATTTTAGTAGTGAATCGATAAAAGATGCCAAAGTAAAAATATTAAAGAACTTAAATTTTAATAAAGATAAACTTATATTAGGACAGTATAAAGGGTATAAAGACGCTGATAATGTTGAAAAAGATTCAGACACAGAAACTTTTGTTTATGCTGAAGTATGCGTTGATCAAGATGAATGGAAAGGTGTTCCAATTCATTTCGTTACCGGAAAAAAACTTGACGAAAAAAGAAGCGAAATCATTATTAATTTTCATGAAAAAAATGACTTGGGAGAATACTTCCCTAAGTTAAAACCACAAGAAGATAAGTTAATTATTAAAGTATCACCTACTGAAGGTGTTGAATTTCAATTTAGTGTGAAAGAACCTGGTTTAAGTAATAATATTAAACAAGCCAGTTTAGATTATTGTCATAACTGTAAAGCCATGGAGAATACGCCTGAGGCTTATGAAAGATTATTGATAGAATTATTGAATGACCAAAGAACATTATTTACTAGATGGGATGAAATAGAAACCACTTGGAAATTAATAGAAGACTTAAAAGTACATAAACAAACGCCCAATATATATGATGGCTACGAAGATATTCTTGATATATTAGAATCGAAAGGTGTGAAGATCAATGATTTATGATATTTCAATGCGCATACACGAAGACATACAGGTTTATAAAAACAAAGAGGTAAAGAAACCTGTTTTTAAAAATGCTTCTAACCATAATAATTCTTCTGCTTACGAAACCAAACTTGATATGAATTTACACACTGGAACCCATGTTGATTATCCATTTCATATGATACCTGAAGGTAAAACATCAGATGCAGAAATATTGGATAAATTAATGGGGTCATGCAAGGTCCTAGATTTTACAAATTGTGAAGACTCAATCACTAAAGCTGATTTAATGAAACATGATATATTAGAAAATGATTTTTTGCTGTTTAAGACCAAAAATAGCTTGTCTGATGAATTTTTATTTGATTTTGTATACTTAGACCGTGAAGGTGCTAAATACCTAAAAGAATTAAAAATAAGAGGTGTTGGAACAGATGGACTAGGTATTGAAAGAAACCAAGAAGATCATTTAACACATAAGATATTATTGGGCGAAGATATTGTCATCATAGAGGGTTTGAGATTGAAAGACATTGAACCCAAAAGCTATGAAATGATTTGTTTACCGTTAAAAATACAAGGTGTTGAAGCATCACCAGCAAGAGTCATACTAAAAGACTAAATTGGAGGAAACATGAAGGACATATTTAACTTTGAATTTGATAATGGTATTAAACTTAAGAATAGATTTGTTGTTGCACCGATGACAACTTATTCAGGAAATAAAGACTTAACATTAAGTGATGAAGAAGAAAAATATTATGCTAAAAGAGGGCAATCATTTGGTATGGTTATTACTGCTGCGACAGCCATAAGTAAACATGCACAAGCGTTTACCAACCAAATATCCATTCAAGATGAAAGTTATTTGCCATCAATGAAAAGACTAGCATCCACCATTAAACAAGGCGGGGCGAAAGCCATACTACAAATACATCATGGTGGAAGGATGAATGCGACAGACTTATATGAGGACCAAGACATTGTCAGTGCCTCAGCGATTAAAGCGGAGAGAAAAAATGCGCCAACACCAAGGGCTTTAAAAACTGAAGAAGTTTATGATGTGATTGATGATTTTGCTCACGCCACTAAACTTGCCATTGAGGCAGGTTTTGATGGTATAGAGTTACATGGGGCGAATACTTATTTGATCCAACAATTTTTCAGTCCTCATTCAAATAGAAGAGAAGATGAATTCGGTGGTTCTTTAGAAAAAAGAACTAAATTTTCAATGTTATTAATTAATCAAGCTCTCGATATGAGAACTAAGTATGCCAATAAAGAATTTATCATTGGCTACAGGTTAAGCCCTGAAGAATATGAGGACCCTGGAATTACCATTGAAGATACATTGTATTTAATTGATAAAATCATAAAAAAAGACATTGATTATATTCACCTATCATTGGGAAAATATAATCAATCATCTATTAGAAATTCTGAAGATGAAGAACCGATAATTTCAAAGATTAAATCAGTTGTTAAAGGAAAAACACCAATTATTGGTGTTGGACAAATTGATGGTTTATCTCAAGCAAAAGATGCTTTGAAATTAGGCTTTGATCTTTTAGCTGTGGGTATGGGTAGTTTAGCTGATCCACATTATCCTAAACATTTAAAAAATGGTCAAGCGCCTAAAAAAGAAATCAATGAAGAATCATTATTACCGAAACCATTGTTTGAAAGATTACATAAATGGCGCGGTTTGGAAGATAGAGGATATCAAATAAAGAACCCTAAATAATAGATAATAGTCGCTTTTAGGCGACTATTTTTTCTTTAATTAAATAGGCATTGCCACCGACCCAGATGGCTTTAATTTCATCAGCGAATGCATGAATATGGGTGATGATTTCTGAGGGCTGATTCATTTGATAACCTTGTCTAAATAAAAATTCTTTTTTCTTCACTAAATGTTTATATAGATAGCATCCTAAAGCACCATTTGATGTGCCTGTTGCACTTTCTTCATTGATTCCAATAATGGGTGCGAAGTTTCTTCCATAAGCATCTATTGTCTCATCCAAAGAAAAAGCATGAATACCAATGACATGATATTTTCTTGAAATCTCAATGATTTTTTTATAATTTGGTTTCATTTTATCTAAAGATGAAGTGTTTTTTAAAGGTAAAAATATTTCTCTTAATCCTGTAGATAAAATCTGTGGTTTCAAATGAGGGTGAAATTCTAGATGTTTAAAACAGTCTATTAATTCTTCATGTGGTATTACAATATCAAATACTGGTTTAGATTGTTCCATGAACACCATTTCCTTCGTAACATTTAATGAAAGAATACCTGCTTTGGTTTCTTGTGTATAAGTACCAGGTTGAATGATATTTAAATCTCTTAATAAATTAAAAGTCGCAATGGTCGCGTGACCACATAAATCAACTTCAAATTTTGGCGTGAAAAATCTCACTTTAAAATCAGCTTTGTTACTTTTCAAAACAAAAGCTGTTTCACTATAACCAATGTCATTGGCTATTTTAAGCATATCTTTAGTTTTTAAATCATCTGCGAATATGTATACGGCCGCTTTATTACCACCATCAATGGTTTTAGGAAAAGCCCTTAACCGATAAAGTTGTTTCATATCAAATCCACCTCATAATAATTCTACAACTTATTAGGAAAAAATAAAGGCTATATCAAAAAATAAAGTAAAATGTTTTATGATCGCTTAAATAAATTTTCTAAAAATTCTTTGAATGTTAAATTGCTATTTTTAGAATGAGCAATTTCTCTAGCCACAATAGGATTTTTGGTAATAAACCCATCCACATCTGCATGTACACCAATATTAATGGCTTTATCTGACTCAACTGCCCATGCATAAGCGTTTTTACCTTCTGCATGGATTTTTGTTATAACATCTGGATGATTTTGTAAAACAGTAATTCTTAAGGCGAAGTTATCGATGTATTCACTTCTGATAAGCATATTAATATTTCCGTAGAAAGTTGCAATTAATAAAACAGTTTCAACGTCAGGATTTATCCGTTTAAATCTCAATAATTGATCTGGATCAAATGACATTAATTTAATAGAATCACTAAGATCATAAAAGTCAATTAATCGCATAATTTCTTCTTCAACGATTATATCTTTAGTTTTAATGTCTAAAAAATATGTGGGGTTTCCTTGGATTTGTTCAAATACATCTTCAAGTTTAGGGACTTTTTCACCTGAATATTCTTCAGAAAACCATGAACCAGCATCATATCCTTCAATAAATTCATAGTCCAATCTATTAACAGGAATAGAAGCAGTAAAATCTGTGGTTCGATATAATGTTGCATCGTGCAAAATAATAGGAACATGATCTTTGGTTCCTTGAATATCAATTTCAATACCATCAACACCTTGTTGAACAGCCAGCTCTATGGCTGCTAAAGTGTTCTCTGGTGCTTCACTTGAAGCACCTCTATGGGCAATAATTTCTTCTTGTTTAAAGAATTGGAATTGACTATCTGTATGTCTTATATCATCAGTGATTGTAAAGAAATTTACCAAGAACACAATGATAAATATAATAATAACTGGTCTAAGCAACCATCTTAAATTATGGTTAAGTAATGAACGATATCTAATTTGTTCTGTGTTTTTAGGCTCGATTTGGTTTCTTTGATAATATTTATAAGAAGCGATGGCGATATTAAGAGGAATCAAAA
This sequence comes from Mycoplasmatota bacterium, assembly GCA_027859085.1. Lineage (GTDB taxonomy): Bacteria > Bacillota_I > Bacilli_A > Izemoplasmatales > Hujiaoplasmataceae > Hujiaoplasma. Next base: position 40,090 of record JAQIBJ010000015.1, on the reverse strand, counting down.
TCGAAGAAAACACAACACCAATAATCCAATACGACGTATACATTGATGTAATGATGATTCCAAATACAACATCCTCACCTCGGTATAGTAAAACAAACAAACCGATGATAAGAATAATAAACCCATAAACCAATAACATAATTGCGTTAATGATAAGGTTATAAATAAAGAAACGTCCCATTAATTTAAATCGATTGCCTTTTAACGTTTTTCTAGATTCAATAAAACTATTTTTTACCGAATTGCCTTTTATAACAAAACTATGTGTAAAGAAAATAAATTCCATAAAAAAGATAATGAGTAATAAAAAGCTGATATAAAATACAATATTAAAATATTTTAAAGTCTGTATCTCTAACAATAAATCTGAAGACAGGTTTATTGTTGAAGAAAAAATAGCGATTTGAGTATATTCTATGACCAAAAAGAATAACAATGCAGAAACCATTATAAATATATGATATTTTCTAAGGACTGAAATGAACTTAGAAAAACCTATGACAATAAATTCCTTATAAGTCATTGAAATCTTATGATAGGCATTGTCATATAAAACAACAAGATAGACATATTCTAAGACCAAATATAATGCAAAAACAAATAATAATAAGAAACCTATAAAAAGGGTAGAAGGTTTGAAAATAAATTCTAGTAAATCGTAGTTTGCAATGTATTTGTAATTTGATAATTCTAATGCTAAATAAAAACCAATTCTAAAAAGCGGATAAATAAAGATTATTCCGATGAGTTTTATAATGGTTTCTAAAAATAATAATTTCTTTAAATCATAAAGCATTAAATCCTTAATGGGTTTAAAAAGTCTTTTCAAAGTAATCACTCCATTTAAACATATTTTATCATATTCTTTAAAAGAAATATATGTAAACGTCTTTGGTTGATTAATGAAAATATATTGTATATAATTAATTGAAGGAGATGTAAACTATGGAATTTGTTATATGGATATTATTTGGTTTAATCGTCGGTTGGATTGCGAACTCTATTATGGGTGTTAGAAGAAGAGGCTTTTTTAAAAACCTTTTAATTGGTTTAATCGGTGCTTTAGTTGGTGGATTACTAGGCGATCTGATATTTGATATTGGGTATATTGGTGTATTCACTATTTCAGGATTTATATTTTCAATACTCGGTGCGATTCTCTTTATTTGGGTATTAAGATTACTTAGAGTTTAAATATGGATAAGCATCAAGCACTCTATCATAAAGTTATTGATTTTGCTAAGAATAATGATGATGTAAGAGCTGTTGTTATGAATGGCTCTAGGGTAAATGCAAATATCAAACCTGATGATTATCAGGATTTTGATATTGTATATTATGTGAGAGAATTTCATCGTTTCATGGAAGACAAACAGTTTATAAAAACGTTTGGTGATATTTTAGTCATACAAACAAAAGATGATCAACGACCTGATGTGTCTGAAGATGAATTAATGTGGTATATCTATCTTATCCAATTTAAAGATGGTACACGGTTAGATTTAACTATTCTAGACATTGATGATTTAGAAAAAAAAGTTTATGAGGATTCACTAACAAAAATACTATTAGACAAAGATGAATTGATCAATGATTTGAAGGAAGCAGATGAGTCTAGTTATTATGTTCAAAAACCTACAAACAAAGAAATCTTTTTGACAGTCAATGAATTCTATTGGGTGTGTCCTTATGTTGGTAAAGGCTTGGCTAGAAATCATGTATTTTATGCAATCAAACATTTAGACATTTTAAGAAGAGAAATTGAAAGAATGATTGATTGGTGGATTGGCCACAAACATGACTATAAAATCTCCGTTGGAAAAGGGAAACATCGATATGTAGACCTTTTACCAATTGGTATTTATAATAAATATACAGACACCTACACAGATACTCGAATAGATAGTATTTGGAAAGCATTGTATATTTCCATTGATATATTCGATGAATTGTATCAAAAAATAGCTGCTGTATATGATATTGAATATCATCAGGATTATAGGATTGATATCATCAATTTTATAAAAAATAACTATAAAAAAAATGAAAGAGTTTAGTCTCTTTCATTATTTTTTTACAAAACCATGCCATATCAAGTCAAATGATTGATTGATAAAATGATCAACATTATGAATATGTTGATTATTAATAATATATCGGGTTGCGGCGTGTAGAGCATTGTCAATATACATTAATAGGTATTTTGGATATTCATTGCATATACTTGTTGGAGATAAAGCCTCTAAGATAGACTCTCTAAATTTTTGGTATGTTTCCAATGTTTTTTCGTTTTTAAATTGATTAATATATGGTGAACTAGAAAACATTTCCAAATACTTAAATTCTTCTGGGTTATCAACCCCCCAGTTAATGACTGCTTTCCACATGGACTGCAAATTATCATGTTCAGATGCATTATCTTTCAAATGTATTAAGAATGTTTTTCTTGAATGTATTTTTACCTCGACATAGATGGCTTGAATTAATTCGCTTTTTGTCGGGAAATAATTAAATAATGTTCCAACTGATATTTTAGCCTTTTTAGCTATTTTTGAAGTCGGCGTAGAATCAAAGCCATTTTGATTAAATAAGACCATCGCCGTCTCTAATATATGTATTCGTTTTTTTTCATTCATATAAATCCCCTTTTACTTTTCCTAACTATATTCTATTCTTATACTAAATTAATGTCAAATGATAAATTTTTTTTAATTTTTTTTAATTTGTGTTAAATATCAAAAGATGGGTTTAATCGCTTGATAAGTGATTAATCAGTCATTTTATTTTGGAATAATTTTCTTGATTTTTGCATTTAGAGGCGTATAATAAAGCTTAGCGAAAAATTGCAGAGCAAATTTTGACAAAATTTATAATATAAATGATGATTAATGAAATATTAATTTTTCGTCATTTTTTTACGAAATATAATGGAGGGGTTACAATGTTACATTTATTATCAGTTGAATCTTCAGCGGACGTTTCAAAACTTATCATTTATGTTGGGTTAATTATCTTATTAGGCCTTCTTTTCGGTCGTTTGGCTGAAATGGTTAAAGTACCGGCTATCACTGGATATTTAGTTGCTGGTCTATTTTTAGGTCCTATTTTTAAAATAATAGATTTAGAATCAATTCGGTCATTATCTTTTTTATCTGATATCGCCTTAGGATTCATTGCTTTTCAAGTAGGTAATGAATTATGGTTCGGTAAATTAAAAAAATCAGGTATGAAGATTGTTGTGATTACAATTATACAAGCATTGCTAACGTCATTGACTGTGACTTTGCTTGCAATGATTTTTGTTGACTTATCAGTTGCATTAATATTAGGTGCCATAGCAGCCGCAACTGCACCAGCACCAATTATGATCATCGTCAAGAAATATCGCACTAAAGGGGAATTAACAGATACTGTTTTACCTGTTGTTGGCTTGGATGATGCTGTCGGAGTTATTTTATTCGGAATATTATTATCAATTGGTCTAAGTTTAATGGGAACATCTACTGGGTCTTTATCATTTGGTGAAGCAATGAGAGAACCAATGATTGAACTTGGTGTCAGTGTTTTACTAGGTATAGCGATTGGTGTTATTTCTGGAATTGCTATTAAGTCCATTTCACCAAATAAAGATAGACAAGAGAAGAACCTAATCGTAGTGACTGTGACCGTGCTTATTACAACAGGCTCTGCAATTTATTTAGGTGCATCACCAATCTTAACACCAATGATTGCTGGAGCGGTTGTAACCAATATGATCAATAAAGATTGTTATGTTTTAGAGGAAAGAACCATTAGATTCTTTGTGCCGCCAATTATGATTGCTTTCTTTACACTTGCTGGAGCATCATTGCAGTTTGATGTAATAATTGCTGCAGGCGTAGTAGGGTTAATGTATATTGTTGGACGTATAATAGGAAAAATGTTTGGATCTTATGTTGGAACGGCTTTAATGAAATCAAGTCCTAAAGTTAAAAAATACTTAGGTATTACTTTACTGCCACAAAGTGGTGTGGCTATTGGTCTTTCTATGGCAGCTTATAATGCAGTATCACCGGTTAATATGGCGTTTGCTTTGACCATTCAAAATGTGGTCATGGGATCAGTATTGTTCTTTGCACTTGTTGCTCCTGTTATGGTTAAAATAGCGTTTGAAAAATCTGGAGAATCTCAAGATTATAATGAATTAGTCAAAGAAGAAAAAGAAAAAGCAATAAAAAGAAAATTAGCACATAATCAATCATAATATAAAAACATTCTTGAGTTTTCAAGAATGTTTTTTTTAAAACAAATTATTTTTACAATAAAAATAGTTGTGTTATAATAATTCATAACTTTTAAAAATAAGGAAGATTTTATGATTGACATATTAATTTACATAATAGCAGGATTTATAGCAGGTGTTGCAACAGGTTTGGTTGGTTTAAGTGCCGCCGTTATTATTGCGCCAATGTATGTAACGCTGTTAAATATGGATCCTTATATAGCGATTGGTATTGCGCTTGCAAGTGATGTCTTTGCAAGTTCTTTTAGTGCTTTTCATTATATAAAGAATAAAAACATACATTTAAAAAGCGCGAGTGTAATGGCGATTACCGTTTTATTATTTGCGATAGGTGCCAGTTATATATCAAGCACAGCTAAACCGACAAACCTAGGAATCATGTTAAATATCTTTGTGGTGTTACTAGGATTAAGATTTTTGATTTTTCCAGTGCAAGACAATCAAAATAAAAAAATCTTTACTTTTACCAAAAGTAAATTCTTCGCGTCTATATTCTGGGGTGCAGTTATTGGTACCATTAGTGGATATTTTGGTGCAGGTGGCGGATTAAGTATGTTGGCTGTATTGACAGTTGTTTTAGGATACAATCTTAAAGCAGGTGTTGGAACAAGTGTCTTTATCATGGTGTTTACAGCGCTGGTTGGCGCAACGACCCATATTATCATTGGTGGTACTGAATGGATGGCTTTAATCATAACAAGTATGACCGCGATGGTGGGCGCAAATATAGCATCAATCTATGCTAACAAAATTAATCATAAAGTATTAAACATTGTTATTGGTTCGTTTTTAGTTGCTTTTGGTGTGTTTCTCACTTTATCATATATCTTATAAACACAGTGGTCATACACTGTGTTTTTATTTAATTAATTGAGAAATATTAGAACTCGTGATATATTAAAATTAGTCAATGAAAGGAATGAGTGTTTATGAAAAAAATAAATATTAAAGATTTTTTAGATTTTAATTTTCTGGGGAATCTTCAAGAATCTCCTGAGAAAAAGTATTATGCGTTTATTCAATCAGTTCCTGTCTTAGACGATAATGAATACTGTCATACGCTTTTTGTATCTGATGGGAAGAATATTCAAAAAGTAAGACAGTTGAAAAAGAATTCAGAATTCAGGTTTTTAAATGAGCATACAATACTTTTGGATTATCAAAAAAATAAAAAAGAACAGAATAACTTAAAAGATAATCAAAAGAAAAACTTTTATACATACGATTTAAATGAGAACAAACTGAAAGAAGCTTTTATCTTACCAATGAATGCTAAAGTAGAGGAAGTCATCAATGATAATCAAATTTTGTTATCGGCGAATTTGACTGTTGACGATCATATTCTTTATGAAGGCAAAAAAAATGTTAGAGAAGAATATTTAAAACAAAAAAAGAAAAATGATTTATACGAAGATATTAATGAACTTCCTTATTATTTTAATGGAAGAGGTTTTAAAACCAATCAATTAAACCAATTATTTGTATATAATATTAAAGAGAATCAAATTGATAGACTGTTGGATAAGTCTTTTTCAGTTGAATCACTAACTTTATCTCAAGATAAAACAAAAATTTATTATACTGGAAACCATCAAGAAAAGGTTATGACACATACTTCAAAAATTTATGTTTATGATTTAGAAAATCATCAAAGTGATGTTTTATTAAATGAAGACAATTTTAATATTGTCCAAATCATCGATATGGGTAAAATTATTGTGATTGCCAAAGACATGAAAGATTTTGGTTTAAATCAAAATCCTGACTTTTATGAATTAAAATCGGGTATGATGATCTTGTTTAGTGAGTTTGGAAAAACATATGGCAATACCATAGGGACTGATTGTAGACTTTTAGGTTCTAAAGCCAACGTAACCATTGAGGATAAATTTTATTTTACCTCAACCGTTGATGACCACAATGAAATTCTTAAATTAAATTCAAACGGAGATATTACAAAAATCTATGAAATGGATGGTGCGATTGATGCCTTATTAATGAAAGACAATCATTTCATAATGATTGCGATGCATAAACAAGGCTTACAAGAAATTTATCGTTTAGAAGACAATAATCTAAAACAAATGTCTCATTTTAATAAAAAAATATTTGCAGGAAAATATGTTGCAACACCTGAAGAAATATTAGTCAATAAAATCACTCATACAGTCAAAGGCTTTGCCTTGCTACCAGAAGGTTATAATCCAAATCAAAAATATCCATTGCTTTTAGATGTCCATGGCGGACCTAAAACAGTGTATGGGCAAATATATTATCATGAAATGCAATACTGGGTCAATCAAGGTTATATTGTTATTTTTGCCAACCCAAGAGGCTCTGATGGAAAAGGTGATGAGTTTGCTGACATTAGAGGAAAATATGGTACAATAGATTATGAAGATTTAATGGGTTTTGTGGATAGAGCCATTGAACTATATCCAGGTATTGATGAAGATGAAATGTTTGTGACTGGTGGATCTTATGGTGGTTTTATGACAAACTGGATAGTGGGTCATACAAATCGATTTAAAGCTGCCGCAACTCAACGATCAATTTCAAATTGGATATCATTTTATGGAACGTCTGATATCGGTTATTATTTTGCAAGTGATCAAACGGCAGGTCATCCAATATTAGATCTTGATCAGTTGTATAGACAATCACCAATTAAATATGCGATGAATATACAAACACCATTGTTGTTTATACATTCAGATAAAGATTATAGATGTCCGATGGAACAAGCCCAACAACTCTACGCTGTCTTAAAAACTAGAGGTGTTGATACTGAACTCATCTGGTTTAAAGATGAAACCCATGAGTTATCAAGGGGCGGAAAACCACACGCTAGAATTAAAAGAATTGAAGATATTACCAATTGGTTTAAAAATCATTAAAAATACTAAATAACATGAGGTAAACAATGAAGAATTTATTATTACTGGTGTTAGTGCTTTCTGTTTTGTTCATTCCTTTTAATGTGAAGGCTGAAACAAATAACGAAATTGTGATTCATTATTTTATGGAAGAAACCTGTTCGAATTGTAAAGAGGTTTCAGAATATTTTGATGATCACTTATCTGACATAGAAAACCTTACAATTATATATTATGAAATCAATGTAGATGAAAATAGAACTTTATGGTTAGACGCATTAGATGCCTTTGAAAGACGGTATAACCTTGTGCCTTATGTTATTATTGGGGGAACCGATTTACAAGGCACCACGGAGATTACAGCCTATATAGAAGACATTGTCACTTACTATCAAGAGAATCCCGATTATGTTGATGTTGTTGAAAAGATTGAGAACAATCAAGTGTTATTACCAAATGATTTTATCTTAAATCCTGCTAAAAAAGTCATTACCTTACCCATCCTTGGTGAGATTGAGTTGGCATCATTTTCATTGTTCTTAGGTGCCATGTTCATTGGTTTAATCGATGGTTTTAATCCTTGTGCGATGTGGGTGTTAATCTTTTTAATCACCATGTTAATCAATCTTAAAAATAAAAAGAGAGTTTGGATACTGGGATTAACCTTTATCTTAACCAGTGGAATTATTTATTACATCATTATGATTTCTTGGTTACAGATACTTGTTAATTTTGCGATGATCAAATTATTCCAAATACTCATTGGGATACTGGCCATTGGCTTTGCACTCTTTAGTATTAAGCATTATTGGAATCAAAGACAAAAAGATCTCGGATGTGAAGTCACCACTCAGAAGAGCAGAAGAAAGATAATGGAACGTGCTCAAAAAGCCATCCAAAAAAACAATTTATTCCTAGCAATTATTGGTATTATTGGTATAGCTATTACAGTTAATCTTATTGAACTTGCCTGTTCTGCGGGATTACCGGTTGTTTATACATCAATGCTTGCTTATCAAAATGTGACCAGTTTTCAATCTGCAATGTATATCTTAGTTTATGTCATCTTCTTTATGTTGGATGATATTCTAGTTTTTGCTATCGCAGTCATAACGTTAAGAGTCACGGGTATTTCTAGTAAATATGCAAAATACTCAAATCTAATCGGTGGATTAATTATGTTGTTCATTGGTTTGTCATTAATATTTTTTCCGAATTTATTATTTTAAACGAAAAGGTGATGGTAATCACCTTTTTTACTTGATTTTAGGTTGAATATTAAAATATAGTACCTTATAATATTTATGTATACAGATTATTATGAATAAGAGGCCTATATGAAACAATCAACAATGTATTACATGATTAGAGGTTTATTGGGTTTATCATTTCACATGATATTTACCGCTGCCGGATTATATAGAATTGATATTGCTCATTTGGAAGTTTATCAATTAATTTTAATTGGAACTGCATTAGAGATATCGATTTTTATCTTTGAAATACCGACTGGGATTATCGCTGATTTAAAAAGTAGAAGGCTTAGTATTATTATTGGACTCTTTATAATTGCCTTTGGTGCGATGATAGAGGTTTTCACACCGTTCTTCTATGTTATCTTTATTTCGCAATTAGTGCTTGGCTTTGGGTATACCTTTATCAGTGGGGCTTTAGATTCATGGATATCTGATGAGATAAAACCTGATGCTTTAGAACATACGATTATTACCGGCTCGCAAATATATGCTCTATTGAGTATATTAGGGATAGTCTTGGCCGCTGTGATTGGTGTTATTGACATAAGACTTTCTATCTATGTTGGTGCATTTATACTGATTGCTTTAGGTTTTCTCTCAATTATCTATATGAAAGAAGACCATTTTATCAAACATAAAAGCGATGGTTCAGCTGCAAAACAATATTTTACTCAATTTATTAAAGGTTTTGCTCACATCAAAAACAATAAAATGTTAAGGATTATGTTTGTGATTGTCTTATTTTATGGTTTATATAGTGAAGGTATCGATAGAACCTATGAACTTAATATATTGGATGGATTGAATTTTAGAATGTTATGGGACCTTCCGCCTATTTGGATATTATCAATCGTGAATGCAATTGTTGCTGTCATTGGGTATTTGATGTTGTTTGTCGTTAAACGTTATTTAAAGAAAAGTCATTACCTATATTTATGGGCGTTTAATCTAACATTAATGATGATCATTGGAATTGTTTTGTTTGCTTACATGCCGTATGTTTATTTTGCTTTATTCGGATTTATTTTCTTCTCGGTATCTAGAGCAGGGACACATCCATTACTCAATACAATACTCTTAAAGAATACCCCAACAAATATTAAAGCAACTGTGCTTTCTAGCTTTGGTCAATTAGATGCTATTGGGCAGTTATTATCCGGGGGACTGATGGTTCTAATCAGCCTTTGGTTGGATATTAAAGGCGTTTATTTAGTCACTGCTCTACTATTGATTGTACCAATGATGTTGTTTTTAAGATTAAAAAGAATTGCGACCAATGATTCATTAGATGTTTAACGAAAAGGAGAATTCAAATGATAAAAACTAAAGAACTGACCAAATATTATGGTAAAAATGCTCGAGGCATAATTGATGTCACGATGGACATCAAGAAAGGTGAAATTTTTGGTTTTATTGGCCCAAATGGTGCCGGTAAGTCAACCTGTGTTAGAACATTATTGAATTTTATTTTTCCGACCAGTGGCGAAGCAAAAGTGATGGGCTTAGACATTATTAAAGACACTGTAGAAATCAGACGCAATGTTGGGTATGTCCCTGCAGAAGTACATTATTATAAGCATATGATTGTTGAAGACTTTTTAAAATATTCAACCGAGTTCTATACAAATGATTATGAAGAAAGACTTCACGAACTAGCAAAACATTTGGAACTAGATTTAACCAGAAAGATTGGTGATCTTTCTTCAGGAAACAAGAAGAAAGTTGCGATTGTTTTAGCACTCGTTTATCAACCGAAGATTTTAATATTTGATGAACCAACCTTGGGTTTAGACCCTTTGATTCAATCAGTCTTTTTTGACTTATTAAAAAAAGAAAAAGAAAGAGGCGCAACCATTTTCTTTTCATCACATGTCTTAAGCGATGTTCAAAAAATTTGTGATCGAGTAGGCATCATTAAAGAAGGTAAATTAATTAAAGTTGAAAACATTGAAGACATCATGAAAGCAAGAGCCAAAAATATTCGAATCCAATCGGATGATTTCAATTTAAAAGAAGATGAACATATCATTAATTTGAAGAAAATTAAGGACAGTTATCATTTTACATATAAAGGTAATATCGATAAATTACTTAAAAAAATTGAATCTTATAAAATTGATGATATATCAATCACTGAACCAACATTAGAAGAAATTTTTATGCATTATTATAATAAGGAGGACAAACAATGAGCCAATTTATTAAAATAGAATTCAAAAGACAATTAAGTTCATTGATTCTTTGGACAGCCATTATTTGTGGACTGTCAATCTTGATGTTAAGCATGTATCCGGCATTTAAAGATTCATTTTCTGAATTAGAAGCCATGCTAGATGCCTTTCCTCCCGCAATGCTAGAAGTCTTTGGCTTGGGTGAAGGTGGTTTGGATATGTCAACACCATATGGTTGGTATGGTATGGAAGGTTATTTATTTGTGGTATTAATCGGAGGTAGTTATGCCGGCATTTTAGGTTCAACCATCCTTTCTCAAGAAGAAGATGACCAAACCATTGAGTTTTTATTATCGAAACCAATTTCAAGAAACCAAATATTATTTGGTAAATCATTGGTTGTTGTGACGAATTTATTCATTTTAAACATGATATTATTTGTGACACTTGTTATTGCTTTTTCACTGATTGGAGATTTCATTTTCTTAAGCACCTTGCTTTTAGTGGTTGGACCCTTTCTATTGCAGTTAATTTTTGCGTCTTTGTCATTAGCGATTAGTATCTTTGTGACAAAATCAAGAAAAGTTATGAGTGTATCACTTGGACTTGTTATTGGCTTATTCTTTTTAGACATTATCGCGACATTGACCGACAACCTCAATTTTCTCAAATACTTCACCCCTTATGAATATGTCAATGCAGTATCAATTGTTAATAATCAAGCAATCGAATTTGTCTATTTAATCATTTCAGTTGTGATTATTATCGTCAGTGGATTTGTCACCTGGTTTTTCTATAATAGAAAAGATATTACCGCATGATTATAGAAATCAAAGATTCTCAAGAAAAACAGGTTGTAACAGAAGAAGTGTTAAGGGATTTGCCAGAATGGTTTGGTATAGAAGAAGCTATTAATAAGTATATACATTGGGTCAAAGATAAAGTCTTTTTTGCAGCTTTTGATAAGGATAACCCAATCGGCTTTTATTGCATAAGAAAAGAAAACGATCAAGTGCTTGATATGTATGTACTTGGCATCAAAAGAAGCCATCATCGTTTGGGCATTGGTAAAGCACTTCAATCTCATGTTGAAGATTATGCAAAAAGTAAAGGGTATCACTATTTGATGGTCTTGACCTTGGCTAAAAAAGCTTATGATGAGGCGTATTTAAAAACAAGAAAATTTTATCTAGACATGGGCTTTATTGATTTTTATCAAAATGATGAAATCTTTGATAAAGACAATCCATGTCAAATCATGATGAAAAAACTATGAAAACGTTTTGTTTTCATATTTAGGCCTTTATAGAGCGAAAATTCTTTATATTGTGATAAAATGTGTTATAGTGTAATGTATGCATTTTTTTGGAGGAATTAAATTTATGAGAAATCAATCAATAATCAATGTCGCTGTCGTTGCCCATGTCGATGCGGGTAAGTCAACCTTAGTTGACGCACTATTACAACAAAGTGGCGTGTTCCATGATAATGAAGTTTTAGTTGAACAAGTTATGGACAGTAATGATTTAGAAAGAGAACGAGGGATTACGATCTACTCGAAGAACTGTGCCATCGATCACAAAGGAACTAAAATAAATATCGTTGATACACCTGGACATGCTGACTTTTCAAGCGAAGTTGAAAGAATTATAAAAACTGTGGATACAGTCATTCTATTGGTTGACTCAAGTGAAGGACCGATGCCCCAAACAAGAGTGGTATTAGAAAAAGCTTTGGAAAGAGGTTTGAAGCCGATTGTTTTTATCAATAAAATTGATAAATCAGATCAAAGATCAACTGAAGTTGTCGATGAATGCTTCGATTTATTCGTTGATTTAGGCGCCACTGACTTACAACTAGATTTTCCAATTATCTATGGAGAAGCAAGAAATGGTATTGCGATTATGAACTTGGATGATGAAGGTAAAGATTTAGAACCTTTGTTTGAATTGTTGTTAGAACATGTTGATATCTATCCAGATAATTCAGAAGAACCACTACAATTACAAATTTCTAGTTTAGGATATGATGATTATCTTGGTAGACTAGGAATTGGTAGAATTACAAGAGGGACTCTTCAAACTAAAACAAATTATGTTTTAATTAAAAGAGATGGTTCAGAAGAAAAAGTTAAAATCAACCATATTTATGTCAATGAAGGTTTAACAAAAGTTGAAAAAGAACTTGCTTATGCAGGTGATATTGTCACTTTTGCCGGAATATCTCATATTTCTATTGGTGAAGTTATCTGTGATCAAGATCATGTAGAAGCCATGGAAATGATTGATATTGAGAAACCAACATTATCAATGAATTTCTTAGTAAATGATGGACCTTTTGTTGGACGTAGTGGACATTTAGTGACCACAAGACAAATTAGAGATCGTTTAATCAAAGAACTTGAAACCAATATCGGTTTAGAAGTTGAAGAGATAGACAATGGCTATAAAGTCAATGGACGTGGTGAACTTCATTTATCAATATTATTAGAAAATATGCGCCGTGAAGGGTTTGAACTATGTGTAAGTAAACCTGAAGTGCTGTATCAATATGATGAAAAAGGTAATAAATCTGAACCATTTGAAAAAGCCATTATATCTGTACCAGATATTTATGTCGGTTCTGTGATTAGTGCCCTTAACCAGAAAAAAGGTACAATGATTTCAATGGATACTGAAAATGAATATACAAGATTAGAATACTCAGTGCCAACGAGAGGGTTAATTGGTTATAGAAGCGAATTTATCAACTCAACAAGAGGTATGGGGATTATGGAAAAATCTTTAGCAGGATACAAACCATATGCTGGACACATTGAACAAAAAAGAAATGGTGTGTTTATCGCTAAAGATGCTGGTAAAACAATGGCTTACAGTTTATTCAATTTATCTGAAAGAGGCCGTATGATGGTTGATCCAGCAACGGATGTTTACGCAGGAATGATTGTTGGATTAAATTCAAGAGACAATGATTTAGTTGTTAATCCTTGTAAAAACAAGAACTTAACCAATGTCAGATCAAGTAGTTCAGATGAAGCAGTTAAATTATTAGATCCTTTAAAATTAACGTTAGAAGAATCATTAGAATTCATTGTGAATGATGAGTTGGTGGAAATAACACCAGATGCCATTCGTTTAAGAAAAAAAGTTTTAAATGAAATCGAAAGAAAGCGTTACAATAAACAATTTTATTAAAAAACGGATATAAATAATCATTAAATTAAATTTTAATGATTATTTTTTAAATTATGATAGTATTTTTATTTTAAATATGGTATATATAAATTGAAGGGATGTTTAAAAGGTGCTCAGATTTATGTAGTTATTATAGTTTTATAGATTTATGTTATATAGTTTTAGATTTTGAATTTGTTTAATTTTTAAAATGTATCATTGTTTTGTAGATTTATCATAGCTTTATAAGTAAGAAGTCATTTTAAATATAAGATTTTATATCAAGCATTTAAAAGACCTGTACTTCGAGTGAACCTAGGTCCATCCCTTCTCTATAAAAATCAAACACTTTTCCATTTAGGAAGGTGTTTTTTTTATAGCTAATTAAAATTTTCTCTATTTTTTTGGTATTAAACAAATATTATATGTTGATTTATATATGAAATCAAGTCCAGTAATGGACTTTTTTTTGATGATTAAAGTAAGTTTTCTAAATTGTCTTTTTTTTGATATAATATAATAAATAGCTATGGAGGATAAGACATGGATAATATTAAAAAAACAATCAAATTCCTACAAGATGAATTTTATCGAACAAATAATAAATATTACAAAGAAAATCCGCATCAAAGAGAATATAGACTCAATCATACATATAGAGTTGCGAGTATTGGCAAAGAAATTGCTATTAAAGAAGACCTAAATGTTAAAGCAGCAATCATAGGTTGTTTACTACATGACATAAGTTATATTGAACCTTTTAATGCTAAAGAAGATTGGTTGAACCACGGACGAAATGCGGCTAAAATAGCCAGGGAGTATCTTAAAACCATCTCAATGGATGAGTCCTTAAAACAAGAAATCATCTATGGGATTGCCATTCATGTTGATGACATGGCAGATTTTGATGGTGAACGCACAATTTTAGCTGAAACCATTGGTGAAGCTGATAATATTGATCGCTTAGGCAAATATAGAATGTATGAAGCACTTAAAAATTCTGACTTAGATAAAATGACTTTAAAGGAAAAACTCGTTTTTATAGAAGAACGAATATTAAATTTAAAAAAGTTGAAATTAACACAACATAAAACGAAGACTTCGAATGATTTGTGGCAAGCAAATTTAGATGATCAAATCAATTATTATCAAGCGCTTAATAACCAATTAAAGAATAGTTATGAAGACGTATTGATGGATGAGTGAGGTTAGAAAATGGAAAAAGTCAAACAATGGATTAAAGATCATGCAAGACCTTTAGAAAAAAGTCTTTATTTATTTTATTTTGAAGATGGTACTAAAGATAAGGCTATTAAAGAGCTCAAAGCATTTCAAAATAAAGACGGTGGTTTTGGTCACGGACTAGAACCCGATTTTAGAAATCCCAATAGCAATCCTATTGATTCTTGGAAGGCTGCGAGGATTGTTGATGGTTTGAATGTAAAAAAAGAAAATCCAATGATTCAATCATTGATTAAATACTTTATTAATACAGAACATAAAGAGAATTGGATATTCTATTTTAGAATACCATCAAACAATGATTATCCACGTGCGCCTTGGTGGCATTATACAAATAAAAATAAAATAGAAGACTATAATCCTACCGCATCAATTTTGGGATTCTTGTATAAATATATGGATGAAGACCATCCAAAATATAAAGAAATAGAAGATGCTTTAGATAATGCGATTAATTATCTAATCAATAATGACATTAAAAACATGCACGAATTAACATGTTTTAATGAGTTATATGAATATATATGTGAAGGCATTGATTGCACAATTATCCATAAACGATTATTGGAATTGAATACTTTAGCAATCGAAACAGACAGTCATAAATGGTTTACATCTTATTCAGCAAAACCAACACAAGTATTTGTCTCAATGCATAGTCCGGGTGCCATAGAGATGATAGAACTAGTTCACAAAGAGTTCACTTTATCTTTAGAACATAGAAATGAAGATGGCGTATTTGATATTACTTGGGATTGGCAACAATACCCTACTGAATTTGAAAAAGCTAAAAGAGAATGGATGGGAATCATTGCTTTAAAAACATTGAGAGTCGCTAAAGAATATAAATATGCAACTGAAGAATAATCTATATACAGAAAAAAAAGATCTTGAAGAATTTACTGAGATTGCACATGCAGATCCTTATGTTCCGTCTTTATCTTCTGTAGATGTAAAAAAAGAGGAATTACCAGATTATGTTCAAAAAAACAAATATTTAACTAATAATCAGCCCATAAAGCTGATTATTTTTTTTAATATAGAATAATATCATCAAGTTCTAATAAAGGCATTTCTCATAAACCATCACCAAAGCAAATCATTTCAAATATAATAAAGAAAATAACGTTATTTATAAAATGATCTTTATTGGATCTTTTACACATACAGAAGTGAAGCATTAAAGTTTGAGATTAAACAAGATTTGGATGCACTATAACATTTATAAAATTAGAAACTTTATTTGATGGTCAACATATTGATTAAGAAACTTGTGAAGGAATATCTTTAGAGAATGCAGGTTATATTGATGATGTGTTTGATCGAAGTGGAGCCATTTCAAGCGGTAAATTAATTAATTAATAATATATAAATGACCAATGTTAGTTTTAAAAGTATAAAAATAATCTATTTATTAAAAAATAATTTATAGTCTTGTTTAGTTTTATAGCATGGTATATAATAAAATCAATAGCGAGGTTATGAATGGTAAAATATGTTATAAAACGTTTGATTTTTATTGTGTTCAGCATCATTGTTGTGATTGGATTTGTATTTATGTTATTAGATACAGCGATGGCTGAATTTTGGACGAATTCACCTTTTATAGTTAATATACAGATGGCTTGGTACAATTTAATTTTCTATATGGAAAATGTATTTACAAAATTTGATTTTGGTCTTTCTTTACAAGGTGAAGAAGTATGGCCTGTGATTTGGCCGAAATTTAGACTCTCAATGATGTATAATTTAATCGCATTGGTTATTTTTGTACCAACTGGCGTGTTCTTGGGTGTCCAAGCTGCACTTCATAGAAATAAATTAATTGATGTTTTAATATCTATTTTTTCATTGGTTTTTATGTCAATACCATCATTTATTTTGATATTTTTCTTAGTCATGTATGTTGGTTATGCATGGGATCTTCTCCCTCCAATTGCACCTAGTTATTCAGCGCCACTTGGTCAACAGTTAGTGGGTCTCATTATACCTATATTCGCTTTGGCAGTGTGGCCAGCTGGGAAAATAGCTCAAATTGTAAAAGGGGAATTAATTGAAATAATGGATTCAGAACATTTTCTTTTGTTAAGATCGAAAGGCTTAACCAAGAGACAGGCAATCTACAAACACGGTGTAAAAGAATCATTAGTGACAGTAATTCCTGAAATCATACCGACTTTTATAGTCATGGTTGGATTTAGTTTTATTATTGAAATGACATATAATATATATGGTATTTCTAAATATTTATTTGATTCGATGATTATTGTGGGTGAATATTTTAATTCGTTGCTTATTGATGTTAATACAGTCGTTTCAGTTTCTTTATTACTTTATTCAACAATTATGATTGGTTCCTTACTTTCAGATATTGCCCTTGGTTACATTGATCCAAGAATTCGAATGGCTGGTCCTAAGAAAGGTGAAGAAACGAAATAAACATAAATTACTGTTTTAATTTTTATATCATTAAAAAAAACTTGAACTGATACCTAAATTCACTAGGTGTAAACTCTTCTTTTTATAGGTTAATATTATTTTTTAACTTCATACAAAGGTAAATATCGATTCTTATTTAATAAGTATTGGTCTTTTTATAATATAATTTTATTCAGTAGGGAGTCTCATTATGTTTAAATATATTTTAAAACGCTTGATATATGTCGTGCTTAGTATTGTAATTGTTATGGGACTTGTGTTTGTGATGTTGGATTCTAGTATGGCTCAATTTTGGGGTTCTAGAACTATTTTACAAGATTTAGAAATATCATGGTTCAGAATGATTAATTATGCTAAGAGGATTTTTGAAGATTTCTATTTTGGGTTGTCTTTAAATGGAACCGATGTTTGGGGTTTAGTTTGGCCAAAATTTAAATTAACAATGATGTATAATTTAATTGCTTTGGCTGTCTTTGTTCCATCAGGTGTTTTTTTAGGTATACAAGCCGCCATCCATAAAAACAAATTGCTTGATGTACTTATCTCTGTTTTTGCGATGATCTTTAATTCAATACCTTCATTTGTATTGATATTCTTTTTAGTCATGTATGTTGGGTATGCGTGGGGATTGTTGCCACCGTTTGCTCCAAGTTTTAGTGCATCGCTCGGAAAACAACTATTAGGATTAATCATACCGATTTTTGCTTTAGCTGCATGGCCTACAGGGAAATTTGCACAAATTGTAAAAGGTGAGATGATTGAAATTTTGAACTCAGACCGTTTTCTTTTGTTGAGAGCCAAAGGTCTAACAAAGAGACAATCTATTTATAGACATGGTATAAGGGAATCCTTAGTTACAGTCATACCCGAAATTATACCTACTTTTATGATGATGGTGGGATTTAGTTTTGTGGTTGAAACAACCTATAATATTTATGGTGTTTCAATGTTATTATTAAATTCAATGATCGTACCAGGTGAGGATTTTAGCACACTTATAATTGATGTTAATGTTGTGGTTGCCATATGTTTATTGCTCTATGGTACAATTATGATTGCTTCATTATTTACAGATGTATTAATTGGTTTTGTAGATCCAAGAATTCACATTACTGGAAAAAACATAAAGACTGCTAATAATTAATATAATCGTTGGTAAAAAAAGACAAGAATATATTATAAAGTATTTTAAGTTTAATGAAATTTTATTATATTTCTTTAAATAAATGGAAGTGGAGATTTGTATGGATATTAACAAATTAAATAAAACTTTAATATCTTTTTGGGACGGACAATTTGAAACATTAAAAGTCAAAGCGATTAAAAAAGATGACTTTTCTGAACCATCTACTTTATTTGACAAAGTTAAATATGTGGCTGACCAATGTGAGTCAATTCTTGATTTTGGAAGTGGTTCTGGATATACATTATTTTATGCAGCTTTATTTGGGGAAAAAATGAAGAAGGGGCTTGGCGTAGATACATCAAAGAAAGCCATTGCTTATGCCAATGAAACAAAAGATATTTCGGGTCTACTTTCGATTGAATTTAATCAAGGTGATCATTATTTTTTAGATACCATTAAAGAAAGTTCGTTTGATGGTATTATATGTTCTAATGTTTTAGACGTTGTTCCTTACGAGACGTCTTGTGAAATAATTGAAGCTTTAGACAGAGTATTAAAGCCTGGTGGATTATTTTTACTAAAATTAAACTTTTATTTAACTGATGACATGATTGAGAAAATGAAAATGGAAAAAATAGCTAAAAATACATATGAATTAAATGGTGTTTTAAGAGGTATGAATCTTATAACAGAGGAATGGGCATCTCGCTTTAAAAATTATGAAGTGCTTGAAGTTAATGAATATCAAAGACTAGAAAAGGGTCCTAAAGATAGATTATTATTAATGAAGAAGATGAAATAGAATGAAATTGATTTCTTATTTTTTCGTATATACAACAAAAAAATAACATAACATATGTTATTTTTCGTTATCTTTTCGTTTAAATATAAACGGCCATAATTAGGGATTATATACATAATATTGAAAAAGTCTATTTTTATTTAATTTAGTTATTTACAAATAAGATATCTATTTGTTATAATGACTGAGGATAAATGTTTGGAGGGACGTATGAGAAAAAAAATATTAGATATGACAACTTTGGATAAAAACTTATTAAAAGAGTTGGATGCTTATATTGATTCACTTGTTGGGGATAAAAAAGAACATTTAATTCATGTGCTTCATAAAGCGCAAGAATTATTTAGTTATTTACCTCAAAATTTGCAATTGTATGTAGCAAGAGCACTTGATTTATCTGGTGCTAGAGTAAATGGTGTTGTTACTTTTTACTCATTCTTTAATGAAAACCCAGTTGGTAAATATACCATCAGTGTTTGTATGGGAACAGCTTGTTTTGTTAAAGGTGCAGATAAAGTGTTGAACCGCGTCATTGAATTGACAGGAACTAACAAAAATGAAATGAGTGAGGATGGTCTATTTACAATTAAGGATGTTCGTTGTATTGGCGCATGTGGATTGGCGCCGGTGATGACAATTAATGATAAAGTTTATGGCAAAGTCAAACCAAATGATGTTGACGATATCATACGTCACTATAGGGGTAGAGAACATGAAAGTAAATAGTATTTCAGACTTAAGGGCATGGAAAGAAAAATGCCCTAAAAAGATAGATTATAAAATAAATGTATTAGTTTGTAACGGCACGAGTTGTATGTCAAGTGATAGTGAAATGATTATCAAGATGATGGAAAAAGAATTGACGACACATAAACTTGATTTTGAAATTCGTGTGATAAAAACAGGTTGTTTTGGTTTTTGTGGACAAGGTCCAATTATCAAAATTGAACCAGATGATGTAACCTATGTTCAAGTAAAAGTAGAAGATGTTCAAGAAATCGTTGAAAGTCATTTGATGAATCAAACGGTTGTTTCTAGACTTCTTTATCAAGAGCCTGATCAAACAGACAATGTTCATCAAAGTTCAGGTATGAAATTTTATAAAAAGCAAATGCGTATAGCCCTTAGAAATTGTGGTGAAATTGATCCGGAAGATATTGAACAATATATTGTAAATGACGGATATTTAGCACTTGCTAAAGTACTTGAAGAACAAACACCAGAAGAAGTCATAGATGTTATGAAAAAATCTGGTTTAAGAGGCCGTGGTGGCGGTGGATTTTATACTGGATTAAAATGGGAATTAACTAGAAAAGTTAAATCGAATGAAAAATATATTATTTGCAATGCAGATGAAGGTGATCCAGGGGCTTTTATGGACCGTTCTATTTTAGAAGGTGATCCACATTCTATATTGGAAGCAATGATGATTGCAGGTTATGCAATTGGTGCTAATCATGGCTTAGTTTATATTCGAGCTGAATATGGTGTCGCAACTAGTCGCTTAAGAAAAGCAATTAAAGATGCTAATGAAGTTGGGTTAATTGGCAATAATATCTTTGGTACTGATTTTAGTTTTCACATTGAAATCAAACTTGGTGCCGGTGCTTTTGTATGTGGTGAAGAAACAGCACTGATTAGATCAATGGAAGGTTTTAGAGGAGAACCGGATAGAAAACCGCCTTTTCCTAGTGAACATGGATTTAGAGATAAGCCATCTTCTGTTAATAATGTTGAAACATTTGCGAATGTACCTGCCATTATATTGAATGGTGCAGAGTGGTTTAGTGAAATTGGAACGAAGTACTCTAAAGGTACAAAAGTGTTTGCATTAGCAGGTCAAATTAGAAACAACGGGCTAGTAGAAGTTCCTATGGGAACAACTTTCAAAGAAATTATTTATGATATCGGGGGTGGCCATCCAGAGGGTAAAGAAATAAAAGCCATTCAGATAGGTGGTCCAAGTGGTGGCGTTATTACTAAGGATTACTTCGATACTCAGATTGATTATGATTCTCTTATAAATATGGGTGCTATGATGGGTAGTGGTGGAATGATCATTATGGATGAAGATAATGATATGGTTCAAATCGCTAAATTTTATCTTGATTTTACGCAAGATGAATCATGTGGTAAATGTACACCTTGTCGTATTGGAACAAAGAGGATGTATGAAATCCTTGAAAGACTTGTTAATATGGAAGGAAATCCTGAGGACTTAGAAAGACTTAGAGTTCTTGGTGAAAATATCAAGAACACATCTTTGTGTGGTTTAGGTCAAACAGCGCCGAATCCTGTGTTATCAACTATGAAATATTTTAGAGAAGAATACGAAGCTTATGCGTACCGTACTAAGAAAACAGCATACTCAATTAATCCAAAATTATGTGTTGGATGTACTAAGTGTGCTAGAAACTGTCCTGTGGATTGTATTGAAGGTAAGGTAAGAGAAGTTCATTTCATAGATGAAACAAAATGTATTGCATGTGGGGCATGTTATGATGCTTGTCCTGTCAATGCTGTTATAAAACCGTAGGAGGCTGAAATGAAATTAATCGATAAGATGATACAACTAAAAATTAATAATATTCCTGTAACGGTAGAAAAAGGGACAACAATTTTAGATGCAGCAACTAAAATAGGCGTTCATATCCCGACTTTGTGTCACTTAGACCTAAAAGATTTTGGTGTTGTTAATAAAAGCGCAAATTGCAGAATCTGTGTGGTTGAAAATGAAGATACTCGCAGATTAGTACCATCTTGTGCTCAAGAAGTTCATGATGGTATGAAAATACAAACAGATTCACTAAATGCTGTGATGGGAAGAAGAACCAATTTAGAATTATTATTATCCAATCATCCCAATGATTGCTTAATTTGTGTTAAAAACTTAGATTGTGAATTGCAATCTTTGGCACATGAAATGAATATAAAGGAAATCCATTATCCGGGAGAAAAGATGTCTCATCCGGTGGATGTCACATCTTTTGGTATTACAAAAGATACTAACAAATGTATCATGTGTCGTCGATGTGTGACAATGTGTAATGATATTCAAACAGTTGGCATTTTGAGCCCTTTAAAAAGAGGATTTGATTCTGTTGTAGCGACAGCTTTTCAATTAGATTTAAATCAAACAAGTTGTACCTATTGTGGTCAATGTGTCTCTGTATGTCCGACAGGAGCCTTAGCAGAAACCAACAGCTCTCGTCAGGTTTGGCAAGCGTTGAATAATCCTAGTAAACATGTGATTGTTCAAGTTGCGCCTGCAGTAAGAGCGGCAATTGGTGAAGA
The DNA here is from genome assembly GCA_027859085.1 of Mycoplasmatota bacterium. Lineage (GTDB taxonomy): Bacteria > Bacillota_I > Bacilli_A > Izemoplasmatales > Hujiaoplasmataceae > Hujiaoplasma. Next base: position 17,429 of record JAQIBJ010000015.1, on the reverse strand, counting down.
ATTTGGTTTTGAACCGGGAACTATTATGACTGGTAAGGTTGTAGCCGGATTGAAAAGACTTGGCTTTGATCAAATATTTGATACCAATTTCGGTGCTGATTTAACCATAATCGAAGAAGCAACTGAATTGGTTGATAGAATCCAAAATAATAAAACATTACCAATGTTAACATCATGCTGTCCAGCATGGGTTCAATTTATCGAACATCAATTTCCTGAACTATTAGATGTACCTTCTTCTTGTAAATCTCCACATGAAATGGTTGGAATATTGTCAAAAACTTATTATGCAGAAAAAGAAAACATTAATCCTAAGGATATCGTGATGGTCTCAATTATGCCTTGTACAGCTAAAAAAGCAGAAGCTGCAAGAGAGGAACTCAATAAAGATGGTATCAGTGATGTTGATTACGTTTTAACAACAAGAGAATTGGCTAGAATGTTTAAAGAAGCCTCAATAGACTTCACAAAACTGATTGATGATGATTTTGATGAATTACTTGGAGAATCTACAGGAGCGGCCGCTATCTTTGGTACCACTGGTGGTGTGATAGAAGCAGCCACTAGAACAGCGTATGAAATGATTACTGGTAAAGAATTAAAAGAAGTAAACTTTAAACAATTGCGTGGACTTGATGGTATTAGAGAAGCAAAAGTTAATATAGGTGATTTAGAATTAAATATAGGTATTGCTCATGGATTGGGTAATGCTAGAAAAATATTAGAAGATATTAGAGATGGTAAAAGTCATTTTCATGCCATAGAAATTATGGCTTGTCCTGGCGGATGTATTGGTGGTGGTGGACAACCTTATCATCATGGTCAAACAGATATTTTACTTAAAAGACAAAAAGCACTTTATGATTTAGACGCAGGGATGCCTAAAAGAAAGTCACATGAGAATGAAATGCTTATGAAGTTATATGATGAATTCTTAATAAATCCTGGTTCTCATAAGGCTCACGAATTGTTACACACAACATATTCTGCTAAACAACGTATATAACAATTAAAAAAGCTTATGATTAAATGTCATAAGCTTTTCTTAATGATTTTAATAGTAATTCAAATAAAGTTACTATGAATATTATGATGATTGTCCATGCAAAAACTATTTCATAGTGAATCGAGATACTACCATTGTATAATTCTCGTCCAATACCAATTCTTGTTTGAGATATAAATTCTGCCATAACAATGACTTTGAAACCAAGACCAATAGACTGAAATAAAGCAGTTCTAATATAAGGCATAGAAAGCGGTAATTGAATATTGAATAGAATGACCCATTTTGGATGGCCTTCTAAAGCAATGTGGTTTTTAAGCGATTTAGGGATGTTTCTTACACCATGTTTAGAGGCTTCGTAAACGATGGGGAAAATCATCAAAAACGTGATGATATATAAAGAAAATTGTCTACCAAGTAAGATAATCATAATGATGATTACAGATGCTATTGGGAGTGTTCTTAACGAAACAACGATTGGATGAAGAAACTCTTCTAAAGGCATGTAATTTCCTGCTAACAATCCTAATATAACCCCTAGCATAGCAGACACGATAAATGAGATCAATAACCGCAAAAGCGTCATTGCAATGATTGAATAAGTTTTAAAATTACCTAACAACTGTACCAATGATTTAAATACAGTGATTGGATTTGGAAAAACGTAATTGTTATTAACGGAATATGCATAAACTGTCCATATGACAACAACAAGAAGAATTGACAATCCTCCTAATATGTATTTTCTCATGATAATGGATAATACCACTCTTCATCGGGAATGGCATTTCCAATCAGTTCAGGTTTAAATTCATAAATCATAGTCATAAAGTCTTCTATATTACTTTTCGATTGATCAATGCCTTTTAGATTGATGTTGCTCATGGGAATTGAAGCTTCTATAATCTCTTTTTCAAAAGGATATTCCAATTCTTCACATATAAGAGCAACACCACTTGGGTTTAAATTAGCATATACTGCGGATTCTTCTAAAAGAGCTAGATAACTTGTGACTTGATTAAGTGATAAGTCTTTATGAACAAAAACACCAGCTAGAGGAAACAATCCTTCGTCGGTATAATCGCTCCATATATCTGCAAGATCTAAGATGTATAGTGGATTAACCATGTCTCTTGCCGAAGATGTTATTGGTTCAGATACAATGGCGATTGAATCCTCATCTTGCATAAAACTCATAAAACTTTCTTGTGCAGATGATGCATCATATAAAACATTGATATCTTGATCAAATTCAATATTTTCAAACAAATAGTTGATAATCATTTCAGGAATAGCGCCTTCTCCAAAAGCAATCACATCTTTTCCTTCTAAATCATGAATATCATTGATTTCAGTTCTAGAAATGATTTGTAAATTAGACCAAGTTAAAATGCCAGCCAACTGATAAGGACTACCTTTTTGATATAGATTTGCGCCTAAATTTACAGGTGCAATAATAATATCATGCGACTCTGAAGTAAATGCTGCCACTAAAGGTTGTGGGCCACTGACTCTATCAATTATAAAATCATGATCATTATTGTATTCCATATAACTTTGAGCAATACTTGGGCCACCATTTGGAACTATTACACTGATGCTTTCTTTTGTTTGACAGCCCAGTAAAGTGAATGTTAAAATTATTATAAGTAAAAGAATTTTTTTCATAAAACGCTCCTTTTGTTTTGATATACATATTATAGCAAACATTATGATAAAAGTATGTAACTTATGTTACAAAGAGGTGAAAAATATATGATTTATAATAATAAAGAGCTAATGTCACATTTTTCTATAAAATGTTATTATTCAAAAGGCATGACTGTTTATCAAGAAAACGATTTATGTGATCGAATAGGATTTGTTCATACAGGCAAGTTAAAGTTAACGCATTTCACATGTTCTGGTGAAGAAAGAGTATTGGCAATACTGAATGAAAATGATATTTTTGGTGATTTTCTAATCAATAGTTTACACCCATATTTTCCTGGAACCTTAGTTGCAATAGAAGATACTGAGATTTCATTTTTAGATAAGTATTCAATAAATTCGCTCATTAAAAACAATGATGATTTTAGAATATACTATCTCAATCAATTAAGTGAAAAGTCTTTAGAACTTAATTTTCATAATAAGATACTAATGCAATGTTCTTTAAGAGAAAAAATATTGATGTGGCTAGATCACGAATCTATCGAAAAAAAATCAAAAATAATTTCCATTCATTCAAAAGAACAATTGGCTAATTATTTTAACGTCGCAAGACCTTCGCTTTCCAGAGAATTGTCCGAAATGAAAAAAAATGGATTAATTGATTATGATCTTAATTGCATTCAAATATTATATTAATAAAAAAAACCAAATAATATTTGGTTTTTTTTAATTTATATTAATTTTCAGTTTTTCTCTGATAGTAGAAAAATATATTTTGCATAATTAGTAAAGCCAACATAATGATGATAGCGACAACGACAACCAACCAATCAGTAATGATTTTAATATATACGAATGCACCTAGTATAATGATGTCTAAAACAATAGCTGTCCAAATGATTCCTTTTTTAGTTTCGATTTTATCTTTAAGTTTTCTAGCCAATCCATAATGGATCATAATATCCATTGTAAGATATAAGATAGCGCCTAAAGAAGCAATTCTTGTTAAATCAAATAAAATAGTTAAAATGATTGCCAAACCAACTGTATAAAATAGGGTTTGTTGTTGAGTTCTAATGTTCTCACTTATATTCTTATGTGGAATTAATTTCATATCTGCAAGCATCGCGAATAGTCTTGAAACTGCAAATACACTTGCAATGATTGCTGTGACAGTTGCAAGTATTGCAAGAATTACTGTGAACCATAATCCAAATCCACCAAAGGCTGGTCTAGCAGCTTCTGCCAAAGCATAATCTTTTGAGGCAATGATTTGGGGAACTGTTAAATTACCTGATACTGCAAAAGATATAATAAGATAAGCAATAAGACTAATGACAATTGAAATTATAATAGCCCTACCAACATTTATTCTTGGTTTTATTATTTCAGCGCCGTTATTCGTGATGGTTGTAAAACCTTTAAAGGCAAGAACTGATAAAGCAAGAGCGGCAATATAGTGAAATATTGTTGGATCCGGTCCAGTACTTGTTGTTTCAGATAATTGAAAAACAAATTTAGTAGCATAAAGCCCTCCAAATGAAAAAATTAACAATCCAAGTATTTTTATAAAAGACGTAACCGATGAGAAGGTTTGAATAAAGAAATTACCAGATAAATTAATAATTAATGAGAAGAGGAGTAATCCTACACCTAATGCTGGAATTATCCATGTGTTACTAGGACCACCGAAGAGTTGCATTGTATAAGAACCAAAGGTTCTTGCGACTAAGCTTTGATTGATAACCATTGATAATATCATCATCAAAGCAGCCGATGATGCAATGACACCTTTACCATAGGATTCAACGAGATATTTACCTATGCCTCCAGCACTTGGATAATTATGGCTAAACTTAATGTATGAATATGCACTAAAGGCTGTTACAATACTACCAGCTATAAATACAAATGGGAAAAGATTGCCAGACAATTCAGTGATTTGACCCAGTAAAGCAAAAATTCCCGCACTAATCATTACTCCGGTTCCTAGACCAATGGCACCGATTAACGAAATACTATTCTTTTTATATTTTTTCATGGCATACTCCCTCTATAAAATATTCTTATATATAAGCAACTAACATAGTGCACGCTTTTTTAATATTATAGCACTGATTTTTTTTAAAATGAAATCATATTCCTAGATGGTTTTATCAAATAGATAAAAAGCATATAATAAATAGACAAATTAAAGGTTTTATTTCAAAGAAACTGGTGGTATAATAAAAAAATGTAAAGGAGGGATAACCATGTTAGAAAAAGATATTGAAAGAGTATTGGTTAACCACGATGAAATAGTAAAAGTTTCAAAAAAATTAGGAGAACAAATCACTCTGGATTATGTAGATAAAAAGCCTTTAATTATAGGATTATTAAATGGTTGTTTACCTTTCCTAGCTGAATTAATGAAACATATTGATCTATATTGTGAATATGAGGTCATGAGTGTTAAGAGTTATCATGGAGGGACAAAATCTGTTGGTAACGTAAAAATTGTAAAAGATTTAGATGTATCTGTTGAAGGACGTCATGTAATTATTGCAGAAGACATTGTCGATACTGGAAGAACCATTAATGTTGTTAAAGAATTATTAATTTATAGAGGTGCAGCTTCTGTAGAAGTCGCAACCCTTTTAGATAAACCAGAAGGTAGAATAGAAGCCTACACGCCAAAATATATCGGCGTGACAATACCGAAATTATTTGTGGTTGGGTTTGGGCTAGATTATGACGATTATTATCGAAATTTACCATATGTTGGTATTTTAAAGGAATCAGTGTATAAAAAAGATAATTCATGATTGAAACTTAAAATAAATTTTGTTATAATTTAAAAGAGCTCACTTAAAAAGGGTTCTCCAAACGGAGAGCCCTTTTATTTTTTTAAATTCGGAGGTTTTTATGAAAGAGACTAAATATATATTTATTACAGGTGGTGTTGTGTCTTCCTTAGGAAAAGGAATCGCAGCTGCTTCTTTAGGTAGACTATTAAAAAATAAAGGATTAAAAGTATTTATGGTTAAATTTGATCCATATATTAATGTTGATCCAGGTACAATGTCACCCTATCAACATGGTGAAGTTTTTGTGACCAATGATGGTGGAGAAACAGATTTGGATTTAGGTCATTACGAACGTTTCATTGATGAAAACCTCACAAAGGATTCTTCAATTACCACAGGTAAGATTTATCAAACAGTGATTGAAAAAGAAAGACGTGGCGATTATTTAGGCGCAACTGTTCAAGTGATCCCTCATATTACCAATGAAATCAAAGAACGTTTAATTTCAATTGGTGAATCAAGTGATTGTGATGTTTTAATTACTGAGATAGGTGGGACGGTAGGAGATATTGAGTCTTTACCCTATATTGAAGCCATTAGACAAATGAGAAGAGACTTTGGGCATAGAAACACACTATATATTCATAATACCTTAGTGCCCTATTTAGCAACCTCTGGTGAGATGAAAACAAAACCCACACAACACAGTGTCAAAGAATTAAAATCACTAGGTATAAGCCCTGATATTATTATTTTAAGAACATCAAGACCAATAAATCGTGATATAAGAGATAAAGTCGCTCTTTTTTGTGATGTTAAATTAGAAGAAGTCATCGAATGTAGAGATGTAGATGTTTTATATGAAGTGATGATTAACTTAAAAAAAGAAGGACTTGATAAACTAACATGTGAACATTTAGATTTACCAATGAAAGAATCAAATATTGATTTCTTTATTGAATTAGTTGATCACATTAAACATATTGAAAAATCAGTTAATATTGCATTGGTTGGTAAATATGTCGCTTTAAAAGATGCTTATTTATCAGTTGTAGAAGCTTTACATCACGCGGGGTACAATTATTTGGTAGATGTAAACATTATCTGGATCGATGCTTCAGATTTAAACGAAGAGAATTTAAAAGACAAGTTTAAAGATATTGATGGTATTCTTGTGCCTGGTGGCTTTGGCGAAAGAGGCGTACATGGTAAGTTACAAGCTATTCAATATGCAAGAGAAAATAATATACCTTTCTTAGGATTATGTTTAGGCATGCAACTATCTGTGATTGAATTTGCAAGAAATGTATGTGGTTTAAAAGATGCACATTCAACTGAGTTTGATCCAAACACAGAAAACAATGTGATTGATTTTATGCCTGATCAATATCAAGGCATCAATATGGGTGGCACATTAAGACTTGGATTATATAATTGTGAAATAGAAGAAGATACATTAGCCAAAGAGATATATCAAAAAGATATGATTCAAGAAAGACATCGTCACCGTTATGAGTTTAATAATGACTATAAAAATAGATTAAAAGAAAAAGGCATGGTATTTTCTGGTATCAATCCAGAAACAAACTTAGTGGAAATGATTGAACTTAAGAATCATAAATTCTTTATTGCTTGTCAGTTCCATCCAGAGTTCTTATCAAGACCAGATAAACCACACCCCTTATTTAATTCATTTATTAAACATAGCATATAGAAATAAAAGCAACATTAATTTGTTGCTTTTAATTTACTTTCAATAAAATTTGTGTATAATAGTATATAGACATTTGGAACTATAGCTCAGTGGGAGAGCACTTGCTTGACGTGCAAGGGGTCGTGGGTTCAAGTCCCTCTAGTTCCACCATAATTAAATTTAGGAATGATACCTTTTTGGTATTATCCTTTTTTTATTATTTTGAATTGGGTTGATAACATATAATAAATTACTTAAATAGTTTTCTTAAAGTATATTGTTTTATTCAAAGATATAATGTAATATGAAATCAAATTATAAAATTTAAGATGGAATTAAGATATATAATTTTTGATTAGAGGTGTTCAAAATGAAAAAGAAGAGTTTCTATTATCATAGTTTGGGTTCTATTTTTACTCTTGTAATTATCTTGATTTCATTGATTACATTTATATTTGCTTGTATAGTTGAGTTTAGTGACGGGATTAATAGTAAGGACTTCATTAGCGCTGGTATATTACTTCTAATTATCTTTGCTATGGATATTACTTTAATATTAGGAGTATTGAAATTCACATTGGTGAAATACACATTTTATGAAGATTTGATTAAGATAAAACCTCCGTTTGGTAAAGCAATTACTTTAAATATTAGCGATATATCAATGATAAAAAAATGTAAAGTGCCAACTCATACTTTAGGAAATACAAACGGATTTGAGATTTTGTTTTCAGAAGAAAAAACTGTAAAGAAGATATTACTTGTTAGTAACAAAAAGACGAGAGAAGTAGTTTCTGAGTTAGAAATAGATTTAGAGACTACTATTAACTAGTTACATAGTATTTTTACAATTAATTAGTATATGATATTAATAATAGGGAGCGTAAAATTCGCTCCCTAAATTTAAAGAAAATGATATTAAGTCAAGGAAAAATTCATTAAATTTACAAGGGTCAAATAAGGGTCAAAATAAGGGTCAAACTGTTTTATTGATTTAATAAACGCCTATTCTTAGACCTTTTTAATGGGTAGAACATTTGCTTGACGTGCAAGGGGTCGTGGGTTCAAGTCCCTCTAGTTCCACCATAATATCCAAAATTAGCGATGTTGATTATTTCAATTTTCGCTATTTTTTTATCTGTCTGCTATGGATTTAAAATAAGTATATAATTATTGTAGAAGAAAAAAACTAATCTTATTCATTATTAAATATAAATATTAACCAAAATAATTGGTTACTTATTACAAATTTATAAAGAAAAATATATGAACCTATAGATTTACCGAATATGACTGTGTTAGAATATTGATAGGATTTAGTATAAACATTTGCATATTGTGCAAAAAATCCAGTGATGTGTGTAGATTAATCAGGATATTTACCTTCATGGTTGAAGATTGGTCTAGTTGATACTGCTATAATTGCAGTTATCGTAATAACAGTTGTTACTTGTGGTGCGGGTAGTATTGCTGGTCTCCAAGGTAAAGGATTGAGAGGAATGATTGATATGAAATTTTATGAGAAATTATATTTACCATTTTTAATAATTGTAATAGCATTAATAAGTCTTAATCTGATAATTGAAAACTACGATAATGCTTTATTATGCATAATTCCACTTGTTCTAACACTTTACAGTTACTTTAGGAAAAAGATTGAAGTAGAGAATATTGGTTTACTAATTTTAGCAATTTTACTTATAATATTTAACTCTAGTGCCAATATGCAACAACAGTTCACAAATAAACTAACACATGACTTACACATATATATTTCATATATTTGGCTATTGCTTTTTTCTTATAAACTTAGGTTCGTTTACAATAAAGTTATTTTGTATTCTTCATATTTCGTCTTTGTAATTATACTTGCTCTTGTAGTTTTTGTTACATATAGAAATACTGGAATATATACAATAGAAATTATGCTTTTTGTCCTTGTTTTTTTGATGAAGGACATTCATTCTGAAGTAAAAATGGATATTTCTTTAAAGAAAAAAATATCGCAGGAAAAGTCAAAAAATGTAAGAAGAGTCTTTCTATTGCTACTAGTTATTTTTATGTTAATAGTTTTCGGAATTTTATTATGGTGCGACAATTTGTTGATGATAACACTTTATATAACAATTATATACTTCACCTTTGAAGTATTTAGATTGATGATACTGAATAAAACTATAGTGTGATATCATTTTAGTATCTATGCTAGATAATTATTTGGATATTAATTATAAAAATAACTTACTAAAACATGTTAGGGGAAAATAAATATGAATACTGTGTATGCAAAAAAATTAGCAATATTTTCTATAATTTCAGGGTCATCATCTTTATATTTTTATTTACTTAGAGCTCTAATGTGGAATGATTATCTTATGCTCATTCCGACTGTTATTATAGGTGGGTTGCTGCTTATTTTTGGATTAGCCATTATTATTCAAAATAAGAGAAATATTGGAAACATTAAGTTCTCAGTTATTGGATTATTAATTATATGGCTTTTATTGGAAATTACCAGCATTATTTTTTTTCTGTTACAATTAATTGATCCATTGCTAATGCTAGATCCATTGCTAATGCTAATTGTATTTTTCTATTCTATTTATCCCATATATTGTGGTGTTAAGTTTTTTTTATTGAGTAAAAAATAACATAATTGTAATTTAATGGGTAAAACAGATGATAATAATTGATTTCAATACTGTTGTTTCTGTATAAAGAAAAGGTTCATTATTAGTAGCAATAAAAAATCTTTTTTGTTAGTCGTTTATATCATAATTTTTTTTAATATTAAGGAAGTATTCAGATGGTTTTAAGAAAAAATCTATGGGAGTCACTATAGGAGTCAAAATCTCAAATAAATTTATATAATCCTTGTTATAAACCTTTATTTCCTTAGATTCACAATCCTTTCACGAATGTATGTGTAAATAATTATAAAAAGGGGCAATAATATGCTCCTTTATTTAATGAAAAAATGAAAGATATATAATTTTATGCCAAGAAAACCCGTAATTTTATAAGGGTCAAACAAGGGTCAAAATAAGGGTCAAACTGATTTTTAGATTGAATAAACGTCCATATTTAGACCTTTTTAAAGTGTAGAACATTTGCTTGACGTGCAAGGGGTCGTGGGTTCAAGTCCCTCTAGTTCCACCATAATGGCTAAATGTAGGAATGATACCTTTTGGTATTGTTCTTTTTTTTATTGCGTTACTTTTGATATTTAATATGACAAACTATTTTTTTAAATTTAAGTGGTCTATTCTAATAAATTTGTTTTTATGATAAGATAAATTATAATTTGAACTGGAGGTTAATATATATATGAAAAATTTAATAAAGAAAGAAATTTTAGTATTATTAATTATTTTGACCTTTATTCTTCTAAGTGGATGTATTAATAGAAATATGCCGCCAGAAAAAGTATTCGATGAATTAGGCGCAGATGATTATATAGTTACAATGGGTTTGCCTTTGAATGATGCGAAAGATTTACTTGATGAGTATGATATAGATAATAATTATGTTGTTAGAGCAAGTGATGTGCAAGTCTTTGTAGTGAAAAATCAAGATAGTGGAGTTTTTTATTGTATATTTGCTCCTCACAACATTAAATATGACATTGTGATTTTTGAAATTCCTTTAGTAGATTTTTCAGTGATTGAAGAAGAGATAGAAGAGTATAGTTCACAAGAAGATTCTATATATGATATTGATCTATGTACTAATTATTGTGGCGATTTGGGTTTCACAAGTTTTTTCAATGATGATCGATATCAAAACAATCAATTTATTGATGAACTATCTTATCCAATCATTTTAACGATAGGTAGTGTGGTCAACCAACATGCAATATTTATTGGCTTTTATGAAACTGGAGAAATAGTAGTTTTTACTCCAGATAGTGAAGGTAGTCTTGATATTCTTTTTACAATTGAAGTTTAGATCACATTTTTAATATGCATAGCATTATTATAGAAATGAGATGAATTATTGATTTTCGCCCAATAGTGTCCAACGAGTCTCCAAAACCGTTATTCATATTTTATAGATACAAACAAAATAGTATAATTAGATATTAAACAAATACTAAGTAAAAAATAGGGACCATCAATTTGGTGGTCCTATCTTTTATGATAATTAGGCAAGGAAAAAAATCATTAAATTTACAAGGGTCAAACAAGGGTCAAAATAAGGGTCAAACTAATATAATGATTGTATAAACGTCTATATTTAGACCTTTTTAAAGGGTAGAACATTTGCTTGACGTGCAAGGGGTCGTGGGTTCAAGTCCCTCTAGTTCCACCATAATGGCTTGAAGTAGCTTCCAAAAGTTGGAGATATGGTATTCTAAACCATACACTCTGATGGAGGGAGCTTTTTTATATGAAAATAATAAGAAAAGAAACGAAAACGATGTGTGAAGAGCATATCTTTAAAGGTGAATCTTTGTCAATGTATCTAAGATGTACAATGCATATAATATGTAAAAACTAATAAATATATTTAATTATGTGAAGTCTATTTATTTTAGTGATTGATAATGCTATAATAATTTTAAAACTTACATATACTGAAGAAGCTAATTAGGAGAGATATTTTATGAAAAATGTTGAATATCCAATTAAGAATATTTACCAATTTATTATTTTTTTTATTCTGTTATTTGTTTCTATAGCCAGTTATATTGTGTTATTATATTTAATTTTAATGAATTATAAAGATAATATAATTATTGTAATAATATCGATTTTTGGATTTGCTCTTTTCAAATATACTCATAAAACTATATTCATTTATTATACTTATCGGAACTCAAATAAAAAGCTAATTGATAAGTTTAATTTTGAATTAAATAAAATAATTGAACAGAATCCGGCATATTCCATCAGTTTTAAAAAATTTGATTTAGACATTCTTAAGAAAAACTTATCAAAGAAATATGAACAATTATCAAACAATTTATATTACAAATGTGTTAAATCAGATTTCTTAATATCCCTATTTGCTAATGAACCTAAATTAAAAGAGTATGGCGTCATGTTTTATATATATGAAGACTCTAATAAAGAGATGATTTCTAGATTGCCAAAAGCTCTTTATAAAATTTTGGTTGTTCATGAACACAATTTTCCAACTATAAAACATCTACTTTCAAATTATGAGGAAATATTTTCTGGAATAATTGTTTATAATTCTAATGGGATTGTAAAAATGAGGTATAGTTATTTGGAAACATTTAGTAAAAACGATAATTTCGATTATTATTCAAAATTTGTATTTAGAAGATTGAATAAAAATTACAAAGTCTTACTTAATCAAGAAACCACCAAACTCATTTGGCGTATAAACAAAAAATTATTGTAGTATCACTTTGAAATGTATTTAGTTGTATTCAAGTGATTTTGTTATAAAAAGGAGCCGTTATGATTATCAAAACATTATTGGTTAATCGGTTGTTGAGAAATGTAAAGAAAAGATTTAAAGAAATATATAAAACAGATAAATATGGAGCTTACTTTATTGATATTAAAAACCTTGTTATGGTAATAGTTTTTAAGAATGAGGCTGATCATGATTCATATATTGATAATGGTTTAGTAGACACTATATCTAATTTTATTAAACAAGAGTTTAATAAAAAGATAGACGATATTATACCGAAAACTATCTTTGTTTCTGATGATTATATTCAAAGAAATTTTAACGGGAATTATTGGATGTATTATAAGAGTCTATAAAAATAAGAGTTTATAAAAATGAAAAACAGGGCCATTAAATTGATGGTCCTATCTTTTATGATAATTAGACAAGGAAAAATCATTAAATTTTACAAGGGTCAAACAAGGGTCAAAATAAGGGTCAAACTGATTTGTTGATTAAATAAACATCTATTTTTAGACCTTTTTAATGGTTAGAACATTTGCTTGACGTGCAAGGGGTCGTGGGTTCAAGTCCCTCTAGTTCCACCATGATACTAAAAATTAGCGAGGTTGATTTATTCAATTTTCGCTATTTTTTTTATTTGTATATCTACTATATTAAGTATATATAGCAATAAAATATTTGTTTACTTATTTCAAAATTATGAGCAAATTTTAAAGAACCTATAGATTTACCGGATATGATTGTGTTAGAATATAAATGCGATTCCGAATAAAGTTTTGCCTATTGTACAAATACTCCAGTGATGTATTCAGACATAAGCGGAGAGTTTCCAATATTGATAATATTTATTTTAATAGGGGTTATAATCAGTGGAGGATTACAATATCTAACTAATGAGTAATACTTTTTGTTTTATATCATGTGTATTTTTTTAAGAATTTAGGAATATATTGAAAATCAAATTATTTAATGATACAATATCGATTGTTTAAGAATTTACTTTTGCAACATACAAATTTTAGTGAAACGGGGATATCAATGAAAAGACTAACTATTCTAGTATTAACTTTTATATTCGGTTTAACAATGATTTCATGTAATGATACTCAAGTTGATGGAGAACCTACAGCTGGTTTAGAATCTACAGATATCATTATTCCACCTTTGAATAATATGGGACAATTAACAAGTTATAAAGCCCTTATTACAATCAGAAATTCAAATCTTGAGGTCGAAAAAAAAATTACTTTTTTTTATAAAGATGGTATTTCATTGTTCTATTACACTGATTTTCCTTACATATATAAAGAGGTAAATGGTGAAGAAAAAATACTTGTATGGATGGAAAAAGAATATTATGCTTTTGATGTTCCGGAATTTGATATGATTCATTTATTTGATTTTAATAGTTATGGTGATAAACAGGTTACAGAAAGAAATCCTGAAAGATATTCTGTCGATAATTATTCTGGGCTAAATATGTTTGTCATGCATGTGACAAATGATTTGATTTCTGAGATGGAATTTAATTATCAAATAGACAGTGGAGAAGTCATGAATGTTGGCATCGAGTTTCAAGATTATAATGATGCGGAGTTCTCATACAGTGGAACATCTGATGTGCCCACTGATAGACAAAAATATTTTTATTCTTTCTATGAGTATGGCTATCACGTTAAAATTACAAATATTGATTTAAGATTGTTTGGCGTGAACTACATTGTGAAAATCGCCAGAGATGTTGATTACATCAGAGTTTTTGTAAGCGATTGGTATTATGAAATTAATCCAAATACCAAAGAAGTTGCGGTTGTTACCGAAGGAAGTCATGTTATATATAGTAATGATGATTTCTTTAGATTAAATAGAGACTTTCATTTTACAAAGGAAAAAGTTGATTTGTATATCGAATTGTATCATAATTATTTAAGCATATATTCAGATTAAACATAATTTGTCGATTTTCTTGCTGTAGTAATGATTATTTTTATAGCATATCTTTATTTATGTGTCTTTTTGCTCTTCAGAAATCAATGCATCTTTTTTAGAAAAAAAACTAAAAGTTTGATTGGGTATTAGTAAAATATCAATTTAAAATCAAGGACCATCAATGTGATGGTCCTATTTTTTATGATAATTAAACAAGGAAAAAAAATCATTAAATTCACAAGGGTCAAACAAGGGTCAAAATAAGGGTCAAACTGATTTGTTGGTTAAATAAACGTCTATTTTTAGACCTTTTTAAAGGGCCGAACACTTGCTTGACGTGCAAGGGGTCGTGGGTTCAAGTCCCTCTAGTTCCACCATAATGGCTAAATGTAGGAACGATACCTTTTGGTATTATTTCTATTTTCTTTACAAAAATAATATATTTTTTGATAATGAATATGATTTTTAAAAGCAATTATGATAAACTAAATCGTGATTCAATTTCTTTTCATCTGTAAGTCAATATAGATGTTTAGGTTAGATTTCATTATTTTGATTATATGAAAGGAATATAATAATGTGCCAACTAAACGTGTTTCTAATTTCAAAAAACATTTCTTCAGAAATCATAATTGATAAAATGGATCAACTTGGTATGCAAGGTGACTGCATAACGAATGACTTAAATTTAGGGGAAATTTACGAAGAATATAATTTATATATTAGCCCGGCTTATTGGTGTCATTGTCATTCCTTTGTATCAAATTTTAGTGATAAATCATATGATAGTTATAACATTTTAGAAACTTTTGGAACCAGAAAAAATGTAGAAGATTTTACATTTGAAGGAGAATTTAATTTATTATATAGCTTTATAACTTCTGTTGTTGAAAACTATGGAGAAATTAAATTCTTCTCCTTTTGGAATGACAATAGAATACCTCAAATTAATAAAAAGCGTAATATTAAGATCAAGCAACTAACATTTGATCTTTTGGCAAGATTAGAATACTTAGAATTGCTTTGTATAACTGAGTAAGTCCTTGCATAAATAGATTTTAATAAAAAAATAATAAGGAGAAAGCAGATAAGATGAAATGTATATTTAAATTAGGATTCAACATATATAATTTATTTAATAGAGGAAGTAGAAATCAATCTTTTTCATCATTTGTACTGTCGATAATAACAATAAGTCTACTTGTCTTAGTGCCATTGTATCTCTTTATTAAACCTGTATTTTTTTCTATACAACTTATTTCTATATATTCTGTTGTTAATAGTTCTTATCAGTTTTTTGAGACAATAATTATGATTGGTACATTATTTATTATGTATTGCGCATCAAAATCATGCATATGGTTTGGGTATTATAAAAGACATTCTACTTTGGGAGTAATTAAATGAACAAAAAAGATATTTCTAAAAGATACAAAAATAGTATCATAATTGATAACTTGTTTTTTGTGACATCAACAATAATTATGATTGTTGTATTGCGTATTATTCTGAAAAATCATAGCAATTTATTTGTATACATTTACTTTGGTTCATTTATAATTTCGGCTGCAATTTTTGTATTATTCTCTGATGTTATATTTTTAGGAAGATCACTTGGCAAGAGAATATATCATATTCAAAATAATATGAATAATAAGACTGACATAACAACTTATACCGCAATGTGTTTGTATAGAAGAATTTTGGAAGCTACGATACATCCGTGGTTTGTAAGCTCTTTTGAAAAAAGAGCAGAAATGATTGATGAAAAGACAAACACTAAAATTGAACTGTGTAAATAGAGAACAATAAATATTCAAATTCAAAATAATTATAAAAAGGAGCAGAATTAATTGCTCCTCTTTGCTTTGAAATAAAGAATTATTTAATAATTTAAGCCAAAAAATACTCGTTTTTTTACAAGGGTCAAATAAGGGTCAAAAAAAGGGTCAAACTATATTTTTGATTACATAAATGTCTATATTTAGGCCTTTTTAAAAGGTAGAATACTTACTTGACGTGCAAGGGGTCGTGGGTTCAAGTCCCTCTAGTTCCACCATAATGGCTAAATTTAGCGAGGTTGATTTATTCAATTTTCGCTATTTTTTTTATTTGTATATCTACTATATTAAGTATAAATAGCAATAAAATATTTGTTTACTAATTTCAAAATTATGAGCAAATTTTAAAGAACCTATAGATTTACCGGATATGATTGTGTTAGAATATAAATGCGATTCCGAATAAAGTTTTGCCTATTGTACAAATACTCCAGTAATGTACCAATAAGCGCTTGCATGAAACGACTGAAAATCCATGTGTTGCAGACTGCATTTTCGGTCTCCAAAACCGTTAATCATGCAATTTTGGACTGAAAATCCATGTATCGGCAGTCCAATCCTGCCCCAAACCACCATCGAGAACGATATATAGCCATCTTATGATGGTTTTTTTTGTTTAACTTTTCTTGTTTCAATGAATAGCTGGTTATACATAAATAACTATGCAGTACAATAACTAATTCATTAAAGAGTACATTTATGGTATAATTATTTTTATTAAGAAGTGAGTTGGATATAGGAAGGAAAATTATTTATGAACTATTTATGGGGAAGCTTAATGGCTTTAGTGGGTTTGTTTTTATTTGTAAGTGCACTAATTAAAAGTGAATTTATTATTTACAAATTATTTGTAGCAAGATCTAAGATATTATGGGGAGATTATGTGCATTCATTCTATATTGTTGTAGGAATTATTTTGATGTGTTTAAGCACACTTTTCTTTTTTGACATTTGAGGATAAGTAAACTACTTTGATAATCTTATAGATTGACATATAAATATATTATTTAAATTAGCTGTGTTCAATAAAAGTACTGATACAAGTTGTTAAATTGAAAAATATTTGATACAATAAGGTAGCCAAACGTTAAAATGAGATTATTAGTACCAAATCCTAAGAGAAACGCTCT
>JAQIBJ010000049.1 GCA_027859085.1 Mycoplasmatota bacterium | reverse complement strand
AGTGGCTAAAGTATTCTAGTTATTATTCTTAAAATAATTTACCTCTTTATTAAGAGTCTTTTAAGTATACCTTCTTTTATTATTAAAAATACTCTTGACTTCTAATAGTTAGTCACCTCACTGAACGCATCCAAAACAATAGCATTAAATACCTCAGGATTTTTTTCATAAATTTCACGAATGTCAGGATGAATAAAATGATAAAAATCTGTTTTAATAATGGCATCATACAATGCTTCATTACTCATCGACTTGATACCAGGTAAACCTTTTTTTAAAATAACAAAGAATATCGCAAAACTAATAATTTTTACTTCAATATCATCTGTTGATTTATTAAAACTTTCAAAATGGTTTTCGGAAAAAATTTCTTTTTCATGAATCTTTTTTTGATTATAATAATATATTTTAAGTGCTATTTTTCTTAAAATAGAATCTTTGGTTAAAATTAGTTTTTCTAACCTATTTAAATCATCAAGATTAAAATCAGGATATTCTTTTAATAACACTTCTTTATCAATATCATGACTTAATTTATCAATAATATCAATTTTATCTTGAAAAATATCTTCAATTTTCAATTTTAAAGAAAAATCTTTAAATAAACCTTTGGTTTTTTCATAAAAATTCGAATGTTCAAATGTTTCTAATTCTATTTTTTCTTTTAATTCAATTAATAAATCCAAGTTTCTTACTTCTTTTTCCTTAGAAAATGATATTTCATTATAAAAGAATTTGCTTTCTTTTGTTGTAATGTATGTAGAAATCATTAGTAATATCAAAAAGAAGAAAACAAAGAAACCAATCACAATATAATTAGTTGATGGGTTGTTTCTAAAATCAAATAAATAACTGTAATTCAAAAGCAGCATTGAAATGGTTAAAACAAAATATAAACTAATCACCCCTAATACTTTTAAATCTTTATAAATCGCTACGATTAAATATCCTAAAAATAATAAAGGTATAAATGAAGCTGACTGAAAATATAAGATTAAGATAATGATCAAGGTGAAAAAACTAATGCTTGTGATAAATTTATTGAATTTTAAAAACTCAATGTTTGTCATACCATAAGCCAAAGAAGCAATATTAAAAATAAGAATCACTATAAATGCAGCACCTAACCCCATAATCATTCTTATTTCTGCTTGAACAATAATCAAATAAGTCATACTCAATAAACCCAATAAGGCAATGAGTGATAAAACAAAAGCATTTTGTCTTACAAGATATTTGACTTCAATCTTCTCTTTATATATTTCAACTTCAGGAAAAATCCTCTGTTTTAAACTCAAAACGCTAGCCTCCCTATAAAGGTGATTTTTTTATTTTTGAAAAATGTCTTGGATAAATATGTGGCGTATCTTTCACTTTCTTAATAATAATATAAACATGTTTTAACTCATCCGTCAAAGTGTATTCAATAATCTCTTCGACTTTGCCACCTAAAACATTAATTGCATTTTTAGCAACATTAAGTTCTTCTTGATAATGTACGGACTTATAAGCAACAAAATACCCATTAATTTTAAGTAAAGGTAATGCCATTTCTAAGAGTATATTCAATTTAGCAACTGCTCTTGCTAAAATAATATCAAAATGTTTAAATAAGTCTAAATTCTCTGCTCTCCCATGAATTAAAGAAACTTTTAAATCTAATTTTTGCGTTAAATTTTCTAAGAATTTAATTCTTTTATTTAACCCATCTACAATCGTTAAACCAAGGGATTCATTGATAAGATGAATTGGAATGGAAGGAAAACCTGCTCCAGCTCCAATATCTAAAACTTTCTTATGATTAAAATCTAACTGAGTACTAATGACTAAAGAATCGTAAAAATGCTTTAAATAGACATCTTCTTTTTCTGTAATCGTTGTTAAATTAATCAATTTGTTTTGTTCTATTAGATATTCATAATATGTTAAAAATTCTTGTTTGTTTAACAACTCTAATAAATGTTGATTTATGTCAATGTGTTTCATATATACTCCTATCATTGTTCATTTTATCATAGATTGATTAAAAAGTAATCAAAACGTGAAACTTATGTTTCATATTTTTTTAAATGAATTAAAAGCATTTGTATATCAGATGGAGTTACACCACTTATCCTTGATGCTTGCGAAATGGTTAATGGTCTAATTTTATCTAATTTATCTCTTGCTTCTAAAGCCAAGTTATTCACTTCTTGGTAATTGATGTTTTTTGGTATGGTTATTTTATATTCTTTTTGCATTTTATTAGCTTGAGATATAGCTTTTTTAATATAACCTTCGTATTTTGAATTTATTTCGACTTGTTCTTTTTCTTCATCTGTTAAATATAATTGCTCATCACTTATTGTTTCAATTTGTTTAAACCCAATATCTTGTCTCTTTAACAAATCAAATAGAGAGGTTTTACCTTTAATCGTCATTAAGCCGTTTTCATCTAAATAATCTCTTACTTCTTGAGTGGGTGTGATATATTTTGATTTTAATTTTTCAATTGTATCTTCGATGTTTATTCTTTTTACCATAAAGTTATGATATCTTTCATCAGAAATTAATCCAAGTTGATAACCATAATCAGTTAATCTGATGTCTGCGTTATCATGTCTTAGCAATAATCTGAATTCAGCCCTTGATGTTAACATACGATATGGTTCTTTCGTACCTTTGGTGACTAAGTCATCAATCAAAACACCAATATAAGCTTCGTCTCTTCTTAAAATAAATGGATCTTTATTATCTAATTTTAATGAGGCATTAATACCAGCCATTAACCCTTGAGCGGCCGCTTCTTCGTATCCACTAGTACCATTAACTTGACCTGCTAAGTATAAATTGTTGATTTTTTTAGATTCTAATGTTGGCCATAAAGTTCTTGAATCGATGGCATCGTATTCTATTGCATATGCATACTTACTAATCACTGCGTTCTCTAATCCTGGTAATGAGTGTATCATTTCTTCTTGAACATCATGTGGCATTGAAGTAGAAAACCCCTGTAAATAAACCTCATCCAATGTTCTAGATTCTGGTTCTATAAACAATTGATGTCTTGCTTTATCACTAAACCTAACTAATTTATCTTCAATTGATGGGCAATATCTTGGGCCTACACCATCAACAACTTGTCCACCATACATGGCAGATTTGTTAAGGTTGAATTTAATAATCTCATGAGTTTTTGGTTGGGTATGAATCAAATAGCAAGGCCATTCTTTATCCAATACTCTTAAATGTTCTTTTTCAAAACTAAAATGATGGATAAATCCATCTCCTGGAGACAATTCCATTTTTGAAAAATCAATGCTATCTCTTTTAACGCGTGCTGGTGTTCCTGTTTTTAATCTAAACGTTTCATGTCCAATATCTCTTAAATGATCACTTAAACCAACTGAAGCTCTTTGTTTGTCTGGACCTTCAAGTCTTGACGTATCTCCCACCAATATTTTGGCATTCATAAATGTCCCAGTTGTAATGATGACAATTTTGGATTCTATTACTTCACCTGATTCTAAAACTACGCCTCTAATTTCTCCATCAACGATATGCAGCTTTTTAACATATGCTTCTTTTAAATCTAGATTATCAGTTTGTTTTAAAGCATTTAACATTTCTTTAGGGTATTCTAATTTATCAGATTGAGCGCGCAAAGCTCTAACGGCGGGTCCTTTAGATTTATTTAACATTTTCATCTGTAAAGTGGTTTTATCTGTAATAATTCCCATCATTCCGCCCAATGCATCAATCTCTCTAACCAATGTTCCTTTTGCTGGACCACCGATTGAAGGATTACACGGCATAAAAGAAACCATATTAAGATTTCCGGTGACTAATAACGTTTTTTTATTTAATTTTGCAAGTGAAATTGCTGCTTCATTCCCAGCATGTCCTCCACCTATGACGATTACATCGTACATAAAATCACAACCTTTATATGAGTTTATAATGTTTTAACGCTTTATAAACTCCTTGTTTATCAATATCGTCTGTTACATATTCAGCGATATCTTTTAATTCATCTACTGCATTTCCCATGGCAACACCATGTCCTACAGATTTTAACATTTTCACATCATTATAATTATCGCCTATTGCATATACTTCTTCTAAATCATAATTAAAATGCTCAATCATTTTACGAACACCTTCGGCTTTTAAATCGCCTGTAGGATTGACATCATATGCCATTCCACCTGATTTGTTAAATTGAAGTTCAGGAAAATCATCTTTGATATCTTCAACCACTTGATCTTCAAAAACTAGGACAGCAAACACTGGCCTCTGTGGATATAGTTTATTATCAAACTTAGCAATTGGCAAATCAAAATACTCAGAAAAATGATAAGTTGCTTTTGTATCATCTTTATAAGCCACGTATTCATCAAAATATTCAATGGTTAAATCAAACGGATACTCATCCGCACTTTTGGTTAATCTCTTGACTGTATCAAAATCAATGTAACGTTCATGAATGACTTCACCTTCACTTAAAACATATCCACCATTTGCTAAAACCATATGTTCAATATTTAATTGGGATTTAAGTCCCTTTAATAAATTGGGATTTCTGCCCGTCGCAAGCGCGACTGTATGTCCATTTTTCTTTAGTTTGTCTATAATGTCTGGAATACCATCCACAACTTGACCATTGTTTAATAGTGTTCCATCTAAATCAAAAAATATTAATGCCATTATTCCACCTCTTCAATTAAAAAAGAATCTCACCTGAAGCATCTCCACCCACATAAACACCTCACTTAAGGCTGCTTCCGTCAAGACCTGACCTGATTCGTGGGCATCTATTGAGTGAAGATGCTTCATTTGAGATTCTTTATATATTATAACATAAGAATCGATAATTTCAATTTATTTTACATAGGAATTTTCTTCTATGTCTTTCATTCTTAATTTTTTAAAAAATGATTGTAGCAATTCTTTAGAAGATTCACTTAAAACATCTGTGGTGACTTTTAATTGATGATTAAAATTATCTAAATATTTACTAAGAATCGTATCTAATGATTCATACTTTTTGTCCCTTACACCATATATTAATCTATCAAATCTAGCAGATACTATCGCGCCTAAACACATTAAGCATGGTTCCAAATTGACATAGATTTCACATCCATCTAAACGCCAACTGCCAACTTTTTCAGAGGCTATTTTAATGGCAATAATTTCAGCGTGTGATGTTACATCTTGCTTTGTTTCTTTTAAATTATGGGCTCTTGCTATAATCTCACCGTTCTTAACAATGACACATCCCACTGGCACTTCATCTTTATCTAAAGCAATTTTAGCTTCAACTAATGCCTCTTCCATAAATTGAATATCATTCATCTAAAAAACCATATTTTTTCGGTCTATTTGGTACTTCATGGCAATCTCTACATCTTGCTTCATAAGAATCTTTTGCGCCAACCAATATAATAGGATCATTATATTTAGCGGGTTTGCCGTTAATAATTCTTTGTGTTCTTGAAGCTGGTGTTTGACATTTCACACAAATAGCTGTTAACTTTGTCACATATTCAGCCAATGCTAGTAATCTTGGCATAAAAGAAAACTCGTCGCCTCTAAAGTTTCTATCCAACCCAGAAACGATAACACGAATACCCTTATTGGCTAAATATTCACAAATATCTACAACTTCTTCATCAAGGAATTGAATCTCGTCTATAGCCACAACTTGTGTTTTTTTAGTCACATAATTTAATATCTCTTTTGCTTCGGAAATATTAATCGAATAAGTCTTGTTGTGATCATGAGATACAACATGGTCTTCACCATATCTATTGTCAATTGTCGGTTTAAAAACAATAATATTTTGTTTTGCATAATCTAATCTTTTAATTCTTCTTAATAATTCTTCAGTTTTACCCGCAAACATTGGACCGGTTACAACTTCAATCCAACCTTCTTTTTGATTTAAGTACATACTCATCCCTCCATACAGAAATTATTATATCACTCAAATCTAAAAGTTTAAACACAATAAAATAAAAAAGCCAAAATGAATTGGCTTTGTTTATCTTATTCTTCTTCGTCTTCGTCTTGAATACCATATTTTTTGTTGAACTTGTCAATTCTACCAGCAACATTTTTGTATTTTTGTTTACCAGTATAGAATGGATGACAATTTGAACAAGTATCAACTTTCATTTTTTCATCAGTTGAACCAGTTTCAAATGTGTTTCCACATGTTGTACAAGTCACAGTAATTGTATGATATTCAGGATGCAAATCTTTTTTCATATTATCCCGTCTCCTTCTGCCATGGAACTTAATCCATAGTAAGTATATTAATTAGCAAAGGTATTATATCAAATACTATCACATAAATCAAGAATTAATATACAAAATGAATTTTAGATATTCTACTTAACAATCTATTCCTATATTTAAAACTTATTTAAAAAATGATATAATGGATTATAGTGAATGATTAAAGGTAAAAATGGCTGGTTTTAAAGAAAAAGTCTTAAACTTACATAAAAGAAATATTGATAAATTAGATATTTTGCCAAATATACCATTGGTCACTCAAGATAACATGAGTATGACTTATACCCCTGGTGTCGATTTTCCGTGTTTAGAAATAGAAATAGCAATATTAATGACATTAAAAAAAGACTGATAACAGTCTTTAGATTATATTCTTTAATTCACGATAAATTTTTGATACTGGAAAACCAACAATTGCATAGTAGTCTCCATATATAGATTGAATATATTTTGATCCATATCCTTGGATTGCATAAGCGCCAGCTTTATCAAAAGGTTCATTGGTCTCAATATACTCATCGATTTCTTGATCTGTCATTGGATAAAAAGTCACATCAGCACTCGAATAAAAACTTGATGAATGTCCTTTTTTAATAAAAGCACATCCTGTAATCACTCGATGTGTATTCCCTGATAATTCTTTTAAATATCCTTTCGCTTCTTCTTTGTTTTTTGGTTTGCCCATGATTTTGTCGCCTAAGATGACCAAGGTATCAAAACCTAACACTAAATCTTCTTTATGATTTCTAAAAACATCCGTTGCTTTTTGAAAGGCCAAATCCATCACCATTTCTTCATGAGATAAACGTTCATCAATAATCTCTTCAACCTTACTTGGTATGGTAATTGCCTCAATGTTTAACATCTTTATTAATTCTTTTCTACGTGGCGATTGACTCGCTAAAATTACTTTCATATATACACCTCATCTATATAAGTATAACAAATAAAAATAAATTTTAAAAACATTAAAAACTTCATAATTCTCTCACATTAAATTGTTAGAATACTTATGCAATTTATTTTTCTCTTTTATTATATATATTTTATATATTGAGCATAGGTGTGTGAGACATCTATGCTCTCTATTAATTTAAGGATGGAAAAATGATTAAAAACTTTAATAACAACTTAATCAATAAAGGTGACCATTTGGTGCTTTCAGTCAGTGGCGGACTTGATTCTATGGTTTTATTAGACCATATTTTTAGAATCAAAGACGACTATCAACTGACATTATATGTTGCCCATATTGACCATAAAAAAAGACAAACAAGTTCTAAAGATGCACAGTTTGTAAAAAAAATTGCAAAATCTTTAGAGATACCTTTTTATTTGTATGAGTTAGAAGATGAAGATTATGATAATTTTCATGATTTTGCACATAAAAAAAGATATGACTTTTTATTAAATATCGCAAAAAAAGTAAATGCACAAAAAATTGTATTGGCTCATCATCAAGATGATTTGGCCGAAACCATTTTAATGCGTTTAACCAGAGGTTCTTCTTTTGAAGGCTATCGAGGCATCTTAGAAAGAACATATTATAAAGACATAGAAGTTATTCGACCTTTTTTGAACACTTCTAAAGAAAGTTTAAAAACTTATCAAAAAGAATATGACGTTAAGTATCGAGAAGATGAATCCAATCAAGAAGATTTATACACTAGAAATCGGTATCGACATAAAATTATGCCTTTACTGGAAGAAGAAAACCCTAAATATCTAGATAAGTTTTCTCAATTTTCAGATTATCAAAACAAAGCATACAAGCTTATTGATTTCTATGCAAATGAGTATTTTACTCGTTTAAAAAAATCAAATGATAAAATTGAATTTGATATCGATTCCTTTACTCAAGAATTTGATATTGTGCAAATAGAAGTCATTAAGTTAGTCATTAATCATATCACAGATAATTCTTTAGCGTTAAGTTATCAAAATATTTTAGATATTATTGAGTTATTAAACAATGAAAGACCAAATGTTTATTATGAACTTGGTAACCAGTTATATGTTTATAAAAAGTATGATCAAGTATCATTCCAAACTCAAGAAGAAACTCAAGAAAACTACGAGTATTCTTTTAAAGATTTTGGCATTTATTCAATAAATAACCGATTTGATATCAATATATCAAAAAATCCAAACAAAAACTGTGATTATATCTATGAATTATGTTATAATAATCTAGATTTAGTCTTTCCTATTACCATCAGGAATAGACGTCCTGGAGATCGGTTAGATATCCAAATTGGTACTAAAAAACTCAAGGATTTCTTTATTGATAAAAAAGTAACCATTGAAGATAGAAACCAATTACCATTAATCGTTAATAAAGATAGTGAGATTCTATTCATTCCTGAATTATTTAAATTAAAAACTTCAGGTGAACATTCAATCTATATACAAATCAAAAAAACAAAGTTTTAGGAGGCATATATGGCAGTTGCAAGAAAAAAACCAAGTGGCCCGGTGAATAATCGTACAAGTCATTTTATTATGATTGCGATTTTAGTGCTTATCGTTATATCGATTATCACTTTATGGGGAAACGTCAATTCACCAACGGAGTTTAGTAATTCAGAATTTATGGATAAATTAGAGAGTGGTGAAATAATAAGTATCGAGGTTTCACCAATTGCAGGTGATACCAACCAAGGTGTTAAAGAAGCTTCAGGTGATTATTCAAGCGGAGAATATATTACTTTTTTCGCGAATGATGAAGAATATAATGAAGTAAGATCTTATGCTCTTGCTAATGACATTACTTTTACTTTAGTACCTGGACCAACAACAAACATTATGAACATTATTTTCCCAATCCTATTAGTTGTCGGGGTTGTGATTATGATTGTGGTAATGATGCGTGGTGGTTCAAATGCGAATAAACAAGCTTTTGACTTTGGTAAAAGCAAAGCTGTTCAATCAAAAGATGAAAAAACGACTTTTGCTGATGTTGCTGGCGCTGATGAAGAAAAAGAAGAACTTGCAGAAATCATTGATTTCTTAAAAAGACCAAAAAAATATATGAACTTAGGCGCAAGAATTCCAAAAGGGGTTTTACTTGTAGGACCTCCAGGAACTGGTAAAACATTAATCGCGAGAGCGGTTGCTGGTGAAGCTGATGTCCCATTCTTCTTCGTTTCAGGATCTGATTTCCTAGAAATGTTTGTAGGTGTTGGTGCTTCCCGTGTAAGAGATATGTTTAAACAAGCTAAAACACAATCACCATGTATCCTTTTCATTGATGAAATTGATGCTGTTGGTAGACAAAGAGGTACTGGTTTAGGTGGCGGACATGATGAACGTGAACAAACCTTAAACCAATTACTTGTTGAAATGGATGGTTTTGGTGCGAATTCAGGCGTTATCGTCGTAGCGGCAACAAACCGTGTTGATATTCTTGACCCTGCATTAATGAGACCGGGTCGTTTCGATAGACAAATTTTTGTCGGTCGTCCTGACATTAAAGGTCGTGCACAAATCCTTAAAGTCCATTCGAGAAACAAAAAAATTAATCCTGATATTACATTTAAAGAAATCGCAAGACGTACACCAGGATTTACAGGTGCTGATTTAGAGAACTTAATGAATGAAGCTGCTTTACTTGCTGCTCGTGAAAATAAACTTCAAATTGAATTATCACATATTGATGAAGCTGTTGATAGAGTGATGATGGGACCTGCGAAAAAATCAAGAGTCTTTACTAAGAAAGAAAAAGAAATTATTGCATTCCATGAAGCTGGACATGCTGTTATAGGTATAAAATTAGAAAACGCGAATATTGTTCATAAAGTTACCATTATCCCACGTGGACAAGCTGGTGGATATAATTTAATGTTACCAAAAGAAGAACAAGCATTCCTTCAAACAAAACAAAACTTAGTAGAAACGATTATCGGTTTATTAGGTGGACGTGTCGCTGAACAAGTTATATTTAATGAAATATCAACAGGTGCACACAACGATTTACAACGTTCTACTGCTATTGCTCGTTCAATGATTACTGAATATGGTATGAGTGAAAATTTAGGCCCAATTACTTATGAAAAAAATTCTGACAAAGTCTTCTTAGGAAGAGATTACGGAAAATCAAATAATTTCTCAGAAGCCATCGCAACTGAAATTGATAAAGAAGTTCGTGGTATCATCCATGATTCTTATGATAAAGCAAAAGTAATTATTGAAAAACATCTTGATTTACTAAAAATCATCGCTCATTACTTATTAGAAGTTGAAACACTTACTAAAGAAGACATCGATGAAATTGTTGAAACCGGCAAATTAAAACGTTGGGACGACATCATTGAAGATGATAAGAAAGATATTGTTGAAACTGATGATATCAAAAAAGATGAAGTCGAAGATAAACCAAAAGAACCAAATAAAGAATAATAAATATTAGGGATACTTAGGTATCCCTTTGTTTAAAAAAGGAGTATTATGAGACTAGATAAATTCTTAAAAGTATCAAGGATATTCAAAAGACGTACCGTCGCTAAAGAAGTCAGTAAAAATGGCCGTGTATTAATCAATGACCGTACAGCTAAACCTGGAACTGAATTAAAACCAGGTGACGTTTTAGAAATTAGTTATGGTCAAAAAACAATTAAAGTTAAAGTGTTAAAACTAACTTCACATATTAGAAAAGAAGACGCTGACTCAATGTATGAAATGATTGAAGAATCATAATTGTTTGATTATTCCACTAAATTTAGGTATAATACTAGAGGTGATTTTATGAAAAAAACATTAATTTTTGTCTTGATCTTTGTCAGTATTTTTTTAATTTCATCTTGTACGCAAGAGATTGAAGAATATGATGTATATGTCACAGTTTATCCTTTGCAATTCATTGGAGAGGCATTATTTGATGGTACAACAAATACAGTTGGTATCGTCCCTGGCGCTACTTCACATGAACATTCTGTAGAATGGGCACCAAAACAGATTATCGCAATGAAAGAAGCAAAATTGCTTTTCTATGTTGGTGCAAACTATGACCAATACATTGACAAAAAACTCAATGTTTTTGAAGACGCTCCAGTTCAATTGATTAAAATTGAAAATGAAACAGATTATATCGAATATATCCCTGGTATTCTTCATGATCATGATCATGAAGAACATGAAAATACAGAGGCATTTGTTCAAGATGAAACTTCTCTAGGTGTTGATCCTCATTTCTGGGTATCACCAAAGAGAATGCTTGATGTATTAGAAATGATGTATGATTATTTCGTTATTGAATTTCCTCAAATTAAAGATACATTGGATGTCAATTACATTAAATTAAAAGTTGAATTAGAAGAACTTCATTTGGATTTTACTGAAATAATCACTGGTATGATTAAACCAGTCATCACTTCTACTAATCTATATGGTTACTTAAAACAAGATTACAATTTAAATTTCATTCCAATATCACCAGGTTATCATGAACAACCAGACAGCATGTTGCCTGAAGAAACTGAAGTAATTTTACATGAAATTGAGATACATGGAATCACAAAATTAATATATGAGGAAAAACGCAGTTCTCCTGCAACTGACAGTATTTTTGCTGAGATGGTCAAACTTGGATTAGAACCAGAAAAACTTCAATTTGACATATTACAAGCTTTACCTGACAATGAAATTGCTGAAGGTAAAGATTACATCACTGAAATGCAAGTGAATTTAGAAATGTTAAGAAATGCCGGAGAATAATAGAATAGAGGTTATTATGGAAAATAAACTAACAGAGCAAGAACAAATTAGAAGAGAAAAAGCTGAACATCTTCAAGAACTAGGTATTGATCCTTTTGGTTCTAGATTTGATCGCACACATAATACGAAACAAATCGTAGAAGCATTTGACCAATACACCAAAGAAGAACTTCATGATGAAGAAGAGAAACCAATGGTAAAAACTGCTGGTCGTGTCATGACAAGACGTGTTAAAGGTAAAGCAGGTTTTGCTCATATTCAAGATCAATGGGGACAAGTTCAAATTTATGTTCGCATAGATGAAGTTGGTGAAGAAGTTTATGAAATCTTCAAAAAAGGTGATTTAGGTGACATTATTGGTGTTGAAGGAACCCCGATGAAAACAAGAACTGGTGAACTTTCAATTCGGGTGAAGAAATTCACACATCTTACCAAAGCATTAAGACCACTTCCAGAAAAATATCATGGTTTATCTGATAAAGAAGAAATTTATCGTAGAAGATATGTAGATTTAATCACAAATGAAGAATCTAGAGATACTTTCCTAAAAAGGTCTAAAATCATCAGTGAGATGAGAAGGTACTTAGACAACCTTGGATACATTGAAGTTGAAACACCTGTCTTACATCCAGTATTAGGTGGCGCTAACGCCAGACCATTCTCTACGCATCACAATACTTTAGATATGCCATTCTATTTACGAATTGCAACTGAATTACATCTAAAAAGATTAATTGTTGGTGGTTTTGACTGTGTTTATGAAATTGGACGTTTATTTAGAAATGAAGGTACTGATAGACTACATAATCCTGAATTTACAACCATTGAGTTATATTTAGCTTATTCAGACTTACAAGGTATGATGGATTTAAGTGAAGACTTAATAGCACATTTGGCCATGGAAGTTTTGGGTAAAACTAAAATTACTTATGATGATAAAGAAATTGACCTAGCAAAAGGTTGGCGTAAAGTCCATATGGTGGATTTAATTAAACAAAAAACCGGTATCAATTTCTTTGATATCTATGATTTTGAAGAAGCCAAGAAGCTTGCTAAAGAACATCATTTA
>JAQIBJ010000104.1 GCA_027859085.1 Mycoplasmatota bacterium | reverse complement strand
GTTTTTAAAGCAAGTGTAACAAAGTAGTCTTTGACAACGATTGCCTCATCAATCTCTTCTTCTTGACTTGCTAATGCAATATAGTTTTGAAACAAATCAGTGTTTTCGTGTAATTTCATTATCAATGACTCCTTTAACATTTTTACGTAAATTAATAAAGCGATTCCCTTTATAATAATTACTATACTTAACTAATAAATCTTTATCTAATTTCAAATCAAGAAACAAATCAGATAGTTTCTCGATGCTTTCATTAAAATGATAATCGCTTAAATCAATATGCTTTATGATTTCTAAGAATTCCATATATTGTATATTATCTTTGTTGATTTCAAGCTTGGGAGAAGAAACAATTACTTTCCCTTTATATTCCTTTTTCGATCTAGTACTTGAAGATACGTTATTACTCAATATTTCATAATATTCTGAAACTTGAGAAGTAAATTTATATTTATATAACAAATATGTTCCTGAGCGTATTCCTTCATTATTTTTAAGATATTTCTTATAAATAATATCATTAATGGATGGTTTTAAATCTTCAAACTTTTTATTCGAGCTCTGAATATAATAAATTCCATTCTCGAATCTTTTTAAAACACCAAAAAGAACCATATTAGATAAGGCTTGATTAAACGAGTTTTCATTATTAATTCGAATAACTTTCTTTAGTTCATCTTTTAAGATTGGTTCACGTTCTTGAAACAAATTATGAAGTACATCTGCATACATATTAACACCTTCTTTTATATGCAATATATTTTATATAATAATTATAGCATTATAAATTAAATTTGTAAAGTATTTGATTGAATTGTGTTACATCATTTTTAGAGAACCTTAGTTTGCCTTATTATAGAGTTACATTTAATTATTATATTGAGTAATTCAAGTACTTTAATAAAATAATGCTTAAGTGTGAAATTAAAGTAAAATTATAGAATTAGCGTGAAAGAATTTACACTATTTGCAGATTTACTAAATTAAATTATCGCCATATAAAACTATTAAGTATCATTCTGTGTAGTCTGAAAGTTTGAAAATGGTAATTTCACCTATAAAACGAAAAAAAATGACAGATTTAAGTCTGTCATTAGGGTAATTGTAGATTTTAGTGTAAAGGATGTTAAACCGTTCAAAGAAACAACATAGTAATCGACAGTTCTATATGATTGGTGACTGTGCCCTTATCATTAATGTTGAAAATTTGTGATAATTCTTGAAAAACCCATAAATGTAATCGATATGCAGTCTATCTTTAATGTTAGAACTAAGCCGTTTCATCTTAAGAGCCACAATCAATCTTTTTAATAAGCGTTATATTGCGCATTATACATTAAATATTGATTTAACATGTATTTTATTGCGTGTTGAATAAAATAAACTGGTCCTTAATATACTCTTTTTCTTTTTTATTCAATGATGCTTGGTCTGCAAATTTATCCCATTTTAATAAAGATTCTCTTACATCGTTTATAATTGTATTTGCGTCTTCAGATTTAATTTTCATTTTTTTTGCGCTTTTTAACATATCGTCCATAGTAAAATCATGATCTTTTGAATTTATTGTCATTTGATGTCTTGATGTCCACTTTCCCTCAGGGTTAAATGAATAGGTCATATCATATGCCGGCGATAATGTCCACTCGCCCTTTTTATTCATAAGAAAAGATATATTTTTTACATGATCATCTTGATTTCTAGCCATTACATTAAAAACCATTCTTCTAAAAAATTGTTTGTTTTCGCTAAGTTTTATACCCATCATATACATGATGTCAGTTACACGCTCATAACTCATTATTCCCGGCTCATTATAATCAACATGAGCTAGTGCACCCAATGTTTGCATATGAAGTTTTTCCATTTCACCATTAGAGTTAACAAATCTGTCAAATCTCTTTGTCATAAAGTGATAATAGCCATCTTTTTCTATTAATCTTGATTCAGTCATAATGATTTTTGCATCTATCGCCATTAAGTAGTAAGCATATTCCCTCTTAGTAAATGATGATTCTTCTTTTTGATCAACACCATCAAGCTTTAGTAACCAATATGAAAAACCCTTTCCAGCATCAATTTGTCCCGACTTAATTACTCTAGTTTTTTCATTATAAGCTATAATGGCTTTTGCTCTAGCACCACCAGCTGATGTACCAACTTTAATAATTTCTTCGAGTTCATCTTCACGTTTAGCAACAACATTTTCTTTTGCATTTAATATTTCATTAGACAATTTGACTAAATTGTCTAACTCAATGTCTTCTACCTCATTAAATTCATTATGTTTTGTGGGATAATATTCTAATGCCCCCATCCCTCTTTTCCCGATGTAGCAAAGTCTCTCTACAATATTAAATGAATCAATACTTCTGCCTTGTGAACTTAACCAAGCATTTATAATCTGATCACCATATCTATCTGGTAGTGAATCAGAAAGTAATCCAGGTAATCCTTTAAAAGCATCTAAATGGAGTGTTTTAAACTGATAAATTTCTCTAGACAATGGCATCATTATCGGTGATAAATTTATACCACTATTAACAAACTTATCATCATATTTAAAATATACATATGGTGAATCCTCACTAATTGAAACAGCCGCTACCCTTTTTCCCCACAATCTTACTTCTGCAACAGTCATCATTTTTTCTCCCATTCCCAAGAAGAACCTGTTTTTGCGTTTTTAGAAGAAGCCCTTTTCTTGCTGTGTCCTAAATTGAGCACATCAAAAGGATTCACTTTTTTTTCTGGGAATAACAAATTAATTTCTTGTAGAAGTCTTAGAACTCTTAAAATAGACAACAAGTTATCTAAAGATATGTTTTCTCCATTTTCTAATCCGCTAATGGTTCGTTGTGATACCCCAGACTCTATAGCTAACTCCTTTTGTGTAATATCTAACGCGATTCTTCTAGCTTTAAGTCTTTTTCCAATTTCTTTAATAATTATATCGTTAGTTTCAAATCCTTGAATTTTCATATTTATCACCCATAAATATTATACACTAGATGATTTTAAAACGCAATATATTGCATAAAGTTAAACATATTATAATATAATACGCAATATATCGCTCCTTTAAATCGTGTAAAATTAGGTGTGATTCTATACGAAGTTAAACCCTCTTCTTCCATAAATATCAGCGGTTTTTATTATGTACGAATCATAGTAATGATTAGACATCTTCAATCCATAAATCATACCTAAAAAAATAAATACCTCTCAATAATACAGTGAATTATGTTTCATTAATGTAAATTCATTAAGCATCAATAAGAAATAAAGCTCATATTTTCTACCTTAATGAAGTTATTTCATAGCCACATACATGCCTTTCATCAGGACAGACAGTTGTAAAAGGTGGGCCCGTGTGCGACCATACTTTTTTTCTCTTTATATAGACCTTAGCACTACTTCAGTTTCATAACCAAATTTATTGGTTTCATAACAACGACATAACAAAATATAGTTCTTGAATTCATATCGATCATGCATGTTTTAGAAAATCACTAGTGTTTAATGTGTCAAGACGATATATCATTTTACGTTTTCAGTTTAAAGGGTATTTTATTAAATCTATTATTTTAATATTATATTATGACAAGGAAGTGAACAACATGAATATAACAAATGAAGTTAAAGAAATAGTCTTACAGCTGTCAAAGAATCAGCTGTTTAATTAAAGAGAAATTTATGAAAGATATTTTATTGATTTTTGTATGGAATCGACTTACTTAAAAAGTATAAACCGCATGCAAAAAGATTAATTAATTTTTACGCTTCAAAAAGGTATCTTTTATCTCCCTAAATATCGAAATGGTAAGCGCGTTAATACTAGACAGTATCAAATCAAATCTTATGTTTTCTCTAACAAAAACGATGGTGTCCTAATAGGAGATGGATTATACTATCAGTTAAAGTTATCCAAGGTTACTGCAAAAAAGTATCTTTATTATACGAATCAAATTGACGAGCAATCAAAGAAAATCGGTAATGCAAGGTTCATCTTCTTGCCATTTGATTTTGATCCTTCAACATCTTCAATTATTCAACTCATGGATGTTCTTCGTGGTTTTCATAAAATATTTAATATCGATCTAAACCGGTTTCATATTTTTTTAGATCAGACCTTACAATTATATGACCATACATTATTCGATAACATCTATAGTTATATGAAGTATCCAAAACATGTTATAGCATTCTTAAAAACCATACTAGATGATTTGGGTGTTGATAACGTTCTTGATAAATATTTATCTACTAGAAGTATATATAAGGTTCCAGATTGGAAATAGAAAAAATATAGGGTTTAAGTATAAAAGAATTCGGTGACCGTTTCGATCTCCGAATTTTTCATGTTATGTTAAATAGATTGTCTTAGTTAATGAAAGCTTAAAAGCATTTCATGATTTAATATGATTTTACTTCTTCTGGCACAATATTGCTATCTAAGACTTTTTTAAGAGTATTTATACATGTTCCATAACTAACTTTTTTATAAATGAACCCTGAAGTGATATCAATATAATCTCTTTCAAATACTTTGTCATCAATGATTTCTTGTAATATGTCTTTTGGTCTTGATCCAGGTTTAGATGATAGATTACGTGTAGATAATCGTTGTCTATCCGATATGACATCATCAATGATACGAGTAACCACTTCTTTATTCAAGAGCCTACTGTTCCAAATCATATGAATATCATAAATATGTCTTGAATACCTTTCGTATGTTTTTTCTAAATGATAGTCACATATTGCAAACAGTTTATCGATAAATGTTCGATCGATAGATTGAATGCTCATTTCAAAGGTCTCTAAATCATATGTTTTGACTAAATCTGGTCCTTCTTCAAGTTCAAGTAAATATTTAGTTATATAGTTACTCACATGCTTTTTTAAACAAGGATAAGGTTTATAAACTGCGATGGTTTCGATTTTAATATGTGGAATCATCTCCGGTGTCGATTCGAATAGCCTTTCAAATTCTATTTCATAGTGATTAAAATCTCTATCCGATTGAACCTCATCAGGATTTAGAAATTTCATACCAAGCTTATCAATTGTGGTAATGATATTTTCTTTTAACCTTTTTCTTAAACCTCGACCTGCTTTAACATTTGGAAACTTTATGGTTAAATCAATGTCTTCTGAAAAGCGATCAATAACATCATAGCATTTCGATAGAGACGTCCCACCTTTAAATACAATCTCTACATTGTTTTCAAGCTTAGATAACTCTTTTAGGAATAATGAGACATAATAATCTTTTTCTACTTGATGATTTTGAAGTCCTGATGTGTGGGATGCTGTAGCAATAATAAGTTCTTTAAAATCCTCTTTATTTGTGTGTAAAAGCATGAGTCCCTCCCATTTTATAAAACTGTATCTGTGCGTCTTTTGGATATACATCTACAATATGTTCAATCTCTTCTTTGGATAAGTTTAAACCATTTAAATAATCACTAATCATCTTCTTTGATTCACCTAAGGTATATTCGCTAAATTTCTTAAAATCGACAAGCAGATCCAAGATTTGTAGAAGTTTATAATTATCGTTTGTCACTTTTGCTCTTGCTTGATTAATAATCACTCTCATGTTTTTTATTCTGATTGTTCTTTTCTTTTTTGATACCTCATTAGAATATACAACTAAATCACTCGATGTCTGTGTGGTTAGTCTTAAAGCGTTTGCGATATAAAAGCCGCTTCTATAGCCAATGATATTTCCGTCTTCGGATTTAATATATTTCTTATTAACTGCGTCTTCTGAATTCATGACAGCTGTTTTTAAAATTCTATTTGGATTTGGTAATCCATAAACACCATTCTTTGATTTTATTATTTTTTCTTGTTCATATAATCTTCTAATCGATTCTCTGATTGTACCTTGTTTAATATTCGGAAATACATCATATAACTCGTTTAAAAGGAATGGTTCATTAAACTCATAAGTCTTTTCAATATATTCATATAATTGATCAATAATTTTCTTCATTTCATGATGCCTCCTTTACTACAGCATCATTATAACATATTCTTTTTATTTTGTGACATAATTTCTTCTATTATAAGAATATTTGTCACAAATGAAAAATACAAGTAAATTTGAAGGTGCGACCTGTACCCAAGTTCATACACATATGAAACGATTTAATGCACCTTAATTTTCTTTTTATTCAATAACAGGTACAAATGTCATTATTTTCATTACAACAACTTAAAGACATACACATAAAACACTGTTCTATGTAATGACAGTTGATACTAAAGGGTCAAGGGCCTTTATCATTAATACTCAAAACTTTGTATTAATCCTTGAAAAAACCACCATAAACTATCAAGAAACAGAGAGTATCTTTGACATCTTATCGAAGCCATTTCATAACCAAATACATGCCCTTCATAAGAACAGACAGTTGTAAATGATGGGGCCGTGTGCACGCATATTTTCACAAAAAAGTTAAGTATAAAATTGACTTTTTTTCTCTTTATAAAGACCTTAACAGTACTTCCGTTTCATAACCAAATACATTGGTTTCATATCGACAACATAACAATGCATAGTTCTCAAAACCATATTGATTATTCTTGTTTTACAAAACCAAGGGTATTAATGTGTCAAGATGATATACAATTTTACGTTTTACAATCTTTAGATGGTTTTATTAATTCTCTTAATCTGCTATCATAATATGACAAGGAAGTGATTAACAATGAACATAACAAATGAAGTGAAAGAAATGATCTTGCAACTACCAAAGAATCAATTGTTTAACTCAAAGGAAATTTATGAAAGATATTTTATCGATTCCTGTTTGGAATCAACTTATTCTAAAATTATAAATCGCATGCAAAAAGACGAGTTAATTTTTATGATTCAAAAAGGTATTTTTTTTTACCAAAATTTCAAAATGGAAAACGCGTTTATTTGAGACAGCATCAAATCAAATCTTTTGTCTTCTCTAATACAAACGATGGTGTTCTTATTGGTGAAGGATTATACCTTCAGTTAAAATTATCTAAGGATGCTCCAAAAGAGTATCTTTATTATACAAATCAACTAGAAGACCAATCAAAGAAAATCGGAAACACAAGATTTGTATTCTTACCATTTGACTTTGATCCTTCGACGAGCTTAATCATTCAATTAATGGATGTACTTAGCAATTACCATAAAATTGCTCATATTGATTTAACACAGTTTCATAGTTTTTTAGATCAGAGCTTACAATTATACGATCATACATCATTCGATAACATCCATAGATATATGAAGTATCCAAAACATGTTATAGCATTCTTAAAAGCCATACTAGATGATTTGGGTGTTGATAATGTTCTTGATAAATACTTATCTACTAGAAGTATATATAAGATTCCAGATTGGAAATAAGCAATTAGTTCTCCAGATTATAAAAAATAACGTTAAGTTACCATCAACTCAACGTTATTTTTTCATTTAAACAAATCTTCTACCATAACTAGATCATAATCCTTATCTAGTATATGATCATGATACCCATTTTTAGAAAAAGCGCCATATTTATCTGCTTCTAAATGTTTACCCTTTTCAATCAATTCATTCATAATACCTTCTCCAACGATACTATTTGTCCATTTGCATTCATATATATGGATATGACGCTTTGTTTGGACACACAAATCTATTTCAACATCTGTTTTTGTTTTCCTGTCATTATACCAATATCTGCCAATATTCATGAGGGGTTCACTATTCCTTGATTTATACTGTCTAATTAAATATTGCTCACCAATTTTTTCAAATCGTAAAGAAACAAATTGTTCCAAATCATCTTTGATAAATGTATCATAAAAGTCGTCACTATTCATGAGTACTCTTGCAGCTTGATTTTTCCATACAAAGTGATAATAAAATGCAATAAAGTTATTTTTTATGCGAAATAGATGATTCTTTGAATTGGGGTTTTCTAAGAATTTATATTCTTTTTCTATGATTTCTAGTTCTATTAATTTTTTTACATACTTTGATGTTTTGGCTGTATCTTGAATTCTTGACTTTGAATCAATTTCTGATAATTTTGTGCTACCACTATGAATCGCTTGAAGGACGCTTTGATATTCTTGAATACTTCTGAGTTCTGTATGTAACAACATATTTACCTCATTAGAAAACCTCGCATTTTCACTTGTAATGAGTCGTTTAATATTTTCTTCAATCGACTCTTTATCATCTATTTGTGATAAATAATATGGCAATCCTCCGAAAACAGCATATGCTCGGACTTTGTCTTCTGGATTAAATTTTGGATAATATAAGCTACTTTCGAGATAATCACATTCTTTCAAATGATACGAAAACGTTTGTCTATTAAATAGAGGTCTACTTACCGAAAAATGGTTATTAAACATCCCAATTTCACTTCCAGAAACGATGAACTTAATCGTTGTCACTTCTTTATATGCATCAATCAATTCTTGCAAAAGCGATTCAATAGATGGATCTACTTCTGTTAGATATGAGAATTCATCTAGAACAACAATCAAATCTTTTTCATTAAAAAGCGCTATAAAAAAGTGGCGAAAAGAATTATACCTTATCTGTCCAGCACCGATTAATTCTCCATATCTTTGACTAAACAAATCTAAATTAGTTTTTGAATTAGCCTGTTGGGCAATTAAATATAATGATCGTTTACCTGTTATTGATTCTTTTAACAGGGTCGTCTTTCCAACTCTTCTTCTTCCATGAATGACGCCAAACTCAAATGTGTTTGAGTCATAGTAATTTCTTAACATCTTCAATTCCTTTTCTCTACCTAAAAACATAAAACCACCCTTATTTTTAGTGAATTACATTTCACTGAATTGTGTTTCACTAATATATTATCATAAAGTTTTACGTTTGTAAAGGTTCAACAAACATTTTATTTCCCCGTGAAAAAAATTAATTTGTCATAATCTGTCGATTTCATAATAACGTATATATAAAGGTCATATGAAATACAGTTCTCATAATGACAGTCCTTACTTAAGGGTCAAGGGGCCTAATCATTAATATTGAAAACTTTGTGATAATTCTTGAAAAAATCATTGTAAATCATTAAGAAATAGTGTGTATCTTTGACATCTTAACGAAGCCATTTCATAGCCACATACATGCCTTTCATCAGGACAGACAGTTGTAAACGATGGGTCCGTGTGCAAAATAATCAATTTTCATAACAACGACTATGCGAAGGGTACATAACAGACAGTTCTAAGTGAAGATAGTTCATACTAAAGGGTCAGGGGTCCCTATCATAAAAATGTAAAATTTTAGTGATATTTCAGTTAAATTACAAGAAAGTACTCAAGACATGAAAAGTGATTTTAACATCTTAATAGAGCCATTTCATAATGAAATACACTGACTTCATAACAACAGACAGTTCTAACCAAAGGGGCGCCGTGACAGCTATAAAAACGACAAAAAGTCAAGCATTTATTACCTTTTATGTTCTTAGTTTAGCCGTTAACTGCATAAAATAAATATAATAATTTTTTAGGCTTTTTATGTCTACTTACATTATCCCATAGCCTTTTTAAATTAGTTAACTCTATAAATGCTTTCCAGATATTATTATGCTTTGAGCACAAACTTACTCAAATATTTCTAAAAATTCCTTCATTTTTACAACTGGTCTATGGACTTCTTTCCAATGATTAGTACCAACATAATCCATTATTAAGATTGCTTATCCGTTGTTTAAAGAGGAAAATTATTACAAAGTCTTATTAAGAATGGTTAAGAATGAGAGACTCGTATATGTGGCTAAAGGTCTATATTTTAGCCCTGAATATAAAGATGGTGTTCCAATGCCACTTAAACATAAACATATTAAGAAGTTTATGTTGCCTTACCGAGGTTTAGGATTTGATATTGGTGAGTCACTCTATTATAGATTAAAGCTTACACCATCAAAACCAACAGCATACACTTATTATGTGAATCATATTGAAGAAAAGACAAGAACCATTCAAAATACTAAATTTATAAGAATTAATTCTGAAATTAATGATTTGTTTATCAGACATATTGAATGCCTTGATATCTTGGAACATTTTGAAATGATTCAGAACATCAACTTAGACCGGTTCAATGAATATATTCATTCGTTTATAGATATGGTTGATGAGAAAATCATGAATCACGCAATCAAAGTAATTAATCCAAAGAAAAGAACCATTGCTTTTTTAAAACAAATACTTGATACATATTCAATTCAAAACAATCTTCAAACGTACTTATCTACTTCTTCTAATTATCGTACTCCTAAATGGACAACAGGATTTTAGCACATATTGGCTAAGATCCTGTTTTTACAAATTTTTATTTACTAATCAATAATGTGTTGAAAAATCTTGTTAACCCATAAGTTACTGAATGACTATCACTTCCTGTCCAATTGTCACTTCTAGACATATTCCCAATAAGCATATCGCTTTGTAGCAATTCAACCATAGTTTCAACATATAGATTTAATGATAAAAATTGTCCTGAATCAATAAAGAACTTTTCAATGATATCTATAATTAGTTTCTTTGAGTAACGATGGTTGCTAATCAAGTAATAAATGTCATATAAATCTTTCATTCTAGTTGATAAAACCCCAAAACGAATAAATGAACTGGTCTTTTCAACGATCATTTGTTCAATAGGATTCGCGAGTAATTCAATGCCGTCATCAGAAGAAACTAGATCAAATAAAATAGTGTCTTGTTTAATTTGATACTTAGTGTGTATACCAATGTCTAGTTTAAGTTTCAATGTATTATGAAAGTCATCCTTGAACAATAATATAACTCTTTTTCCTTCATAACTCTCATGCTTTAACAATTCAATTTGATCTTCAACTACACTAAAAGTTATTCCATTTCCAGTATCTATGATTCCAATTTGATTCAATATATTTATTAGATTTTTATCAGTTATACTTAATCTAATTAAATCTATATCGACATCTTCGGTACTTCTTCTAAGCTCCTTTGACAATTGATACATAATTGTACCGCCTTTAAAGAGTACAGAGTCTTTATATGTGGATAAGGCTAACTTGGTCATGAATACTTCTTGACACACTTTCACCCTAGCCCTGTTTTGCTTAAAGCCATCATCTCTCAAAAGTTTAACCAATTCAATTATAGACATATTTTCTCCCTTACATGATAGAATTTTGTACTACAGTAGTTATTTTCTTATATGATCTAAAGTGTTTTGCATATGACATGAGTTTATTAAAATCGATATTATCTCTCTTTTCTCTAAACTTCCTTAACACATGATGATATTCTTCAAACGGCATCTTTTTCTCATATCGGATTAATTCAATCAAAGAACGCTCCAAATCATAGACGTTTACTTTAATATTATCAACCATTTTGGATTGCACACCAAGCCTATGGTACTTATTTGACATAAATGTTTGCTTAACTTCAAGGTTATCAATTGGATAGGCATTTCGTGGTGTAGCAACATAGATATACTCAGGTATGTAATCAGTTACACCATGTATTTGAAATGCTGACTGTAATGTTAAAACCGTATCGTCTCTTTTAAGAAAAATTTCAGGCGCATCAAATAAAGTTTCACCATCAGAATATAATCCCGGTTTTACTTTTCGTATTTCATTACGGTTAAGTGCCTTTTTTATCTGATAATCATTTGTATATCGTTTAATCATTTCTTTATATGTATAAAACATAGTTATCACCCAACTACATTTTAAAGTAAATCTATGCATTTGTCAATCAATTGCATAGATTTACTGAAATTATAAAAAGAATTACATATGATAAAAAAACTGATCTAAGTTCTTATATGAATCCTTTATGGATGCTATATGCTCTTTTGTGAAAGTAGTTTCATTAATCATTTATTTACCTCACTTGGATACTGATTTTTAACATATTTTTCTAATTTTTCAGAAAGATTCCTTCTCTTAGCATAAGAAAAGGCTTTTTTTATATTGACTTTATACATATTAAAAACACTATTAATAACCGTATCATACTCTGAGTGACTGAAAAATTCAGAAATCAAATCATTTGAAAAAATATCAAC
This sequence comes from Mycoplasmatota bacterium, assembly GCA_027859085.1. GTDB lineage: Bacteria > Bacillota_I > Bacilli_A > Izemoplasmatales > Hujiaoplasmataceae > Hujiaoplasma. The sequence goes on along the minus strand of JAQIBJ010000104.1, from coordinate 2,259 downwards.
GATAAGTTTTTCAATCCTTATTTCACGACTGTCCTTATGGATAGGCGCTCTTGTTATTAAATTCGAAACAATAATCATATCATCTTTGGCATATAAATAATAATCATCTATAGAAGGATTTAGTAAAAAATCATTATTAAAATGCTCTCGTAAAGAAGTAAAAACATCCTCCATAAAGAATTTTTCTACTTCGACGAAGATTACATTTCTTGATACTTGATGATTGATCCATTCATTTAACACTGTTGATTCGTAAACAATGATATCTAAATTCGAATATTTTTCTTTAACAAAATCTTTCACTTCTTTTTTTCTTTCTGACTCATTTTTAGGGAAAAACTCTTTTAATACCCCATTAAAAAAGTGTTCGGAATCTATTTTAGTAATTTTACCAGATTTAACAAGTTCATGAATGACCCAACGTATTGACGATTTTTTTTCATAGTTTGTAGTCTTTTTTAAGTAATTCACTAAATCTTCTTTTAATATATATTTTTTATCCTTTAAACCATCTAATTTATAATTGTTTCCCATGGTATCACCACCTTTGTATCTATTATACAGTTTATTTTCAAATTTTTCAATGTAATTTGCCAATATTTTGTATTTTTGGCAATTTACATAGACAAAATAAAAACAGAGGTAATCCTCTGCCAAATTTAATCGTCCTGCAAATCATATACACCGCAATAACTCATAATGTCATGAAATTCTTGGACAATATCATCATTATAGATTGATGAATGCAATGAACTGTATAGTTGATTAATGCTTGATGCCTGATTATATTCTAACCCAAGACGACAAGCATCTTCAAATACTTCGAGCGTTATATCCAAAATATCATCCGGTATTTCACCGCCATATGCATCAATTTCTTCAAATAAATATCCAGCAAATTCAAAAGCTATATACATTAGCGATTTAGATTCTCCATCATTCAACTTATAATTTCCATAAACTTGATAGGCTTTTAACACACTACCAGTATGATTAGCGATTTCTCTTTCTATTGCTTTCAATACTTTTTTAGAATCTTGTTTTATTATTTCCACATCATTGACAAGATAATTATATTCTGGGTGATCTTTAAGAATCATTTTTAGAATTTTGATCAGTTCATCCTTCTTTAATTTGCTTAAATTTTTCATTGAGTACCTCCTGTAAGGTTTCACTGCTAATTCTAGTTCTTTTTCACACATTCTAATCTATGGTGCTTTAACACCGGGCAGCAAATCTTTGTATAAGATAATTTAATTTAGGAGTAAATCAACAGCTGGAGACACATTGAACCCAAATAGAACAAGAATTATTTCAGCTATTTTTTGTTTATTCTTTAACTCTTACGTTCTTATATGCATTTTTATTTATAGTGTTACCTCTTCTAATATTGTAACACTTACGCGTTACATTTCTAAAGAAAAAAATATAATAAATTTTTAACTTAAAACGAGGCTGATATCCATGAAAACTCATATATTCAATCAAGAACTTCTATTTTTACTTATCACTTATCAGCTTAATTTGGGTATTTTGTATCATTTCTTGTGGGTATGAAAAGTTTGCTTTTGGAGAAACGACTTTATTTTTTAAAATTTTATAGCAATTAGTTCTCTTTTATCTAAAAATATGAGAAGTATGGTATTTTCATGTCAAAGGTTGCAGTGAAACGTACATAGAACCGACAGTCTTTAGTGAAGGATGTTGGTGAGAAGTATAAAAGCAACAACAAGCCAAGCATTTTTTACCTTTCGTGCTCTTAGTTTAGACATTAACTTGACATTAAAATACATTGATTTTAAGACATTTCTGTCTACTTTCATTATCCCTTAGCCTTTTTAAATTAGTCAACTCTATAAATGCTTTCCAAATCTTATTATGCTTTGAGCACAAACTTACTCAAATATTTCTAAAAATTCCTTCATTTTTACAACCGGTTGATGGACTTCTTTCCAATGATTAGTGCCAACAAATCCATTATTAAGATTGCTCGAAATATCTGGTTGATACAATTGATCATAAAGTTGATCTTCACAACCCCACCATGCATCCTCAACAGCTCTATTCAATTGAGCTACCAGTTTTCTATCTTTTGTTTTGCCATAAGTTACTTCTTTAATCTGATTTACATATTTCAATGCAATCTTTTGATCATATTCTTCAATAGCCATTGATAAAATGATTGCTTTTTGCAACATAAAGATTGGATTTTTAAAATCACTTTTCTTAACACCATATAGCACAATACAAAATCGAGTT
>JAQIBJ010000005.1 GCA_027859085.1 Mycoplasmatota bacterium | reverse complement strand
ATGAATCATTCAATTCGTGAAATTATTAGTTTTTTAATCAAAGAAATACATTCTACACCATTTCCAATTGATATTTACAAACCATATTTATAAATCAGTACTTTTCTTGAACACAGCTTTTAAATTAAATAATCAATATAAAATATCATCAACAATATTTCTTGGACAGATATTTTTATTTTATTCTTTATAACGAACAAAAATAAGTATTTTTACATTTCGGTATTGTATAACGAACATAATAATGATATTATATATGTGATAGGCGGTGATGTTATGATATTAAGAAAATCATATCTACAGAAAATTGAACCATTTATAGACAAAGATTTAATTAAAGTCATTGTAGGTATAAGACGTTCAGGAAAATCTACATTGATGAGACAAATAATCAATAAATTAAAGAATAAAGGTATAAATGATAATCAAATCATTTATCTTAATTTTGAAGATTACCGAATAAGAGAATATAAAAATACAAAAAAATTATACCATTATATTGAGAATAACTTGTCTAGTGAAGGGAAAACTTATATTTTCTTGGATGAAGTTCAAGAAGTTAATGATTTTGAGAAAGTAGTGAATTCTTTCCATGCAATGCATAATGTAGATATATATCTAACGGGATCTAATTCAAAAATGTTATCTGGAGAATATGCATCACTATTGACGGGAAGGTATAAGAGTTTTGAAATATATCCATTTTCATTTAAAGAATTTGTAGAATTTCATTCGAAAAAGAATAGCAACATTGAATCGTTGTTTAACATATACATTAAATATGGTGGGTTTCCGATTATTCAAAATTTTGATAATCATGAGGAAAAGTTATCTTTATTAAGAGATTTATATGATTCAGTTGTGATTAATGATATTCTTCAGAGGCATGAAATAAGAAATATACATGCATTTGATCAATATATTAGTTATATATTAAATACAGTATCAACTCAATTTAGCGCTAAGAATATTAGTAATTATTTTAAAAAAGACGGAAGAAGTATGAGTAAAGAAACTTTATATAATTATATATATTACTTAAAAGAAGTATTACTTATATATTCAGCAAAAAGATATGACTTAAAAGGGAAAAAATTATTAACAACAAATGAAAAGTATTTTGTTAATGATCAAGGATTAAGAGCTGTTAAGTTTGATAATATTAAGGATATTGAAAAAATTTTAGAAAACATCATATTTTTTGAGTTGTTGAGAAGAGGATATGAAGTCACTGTTGGAACTATTAATGACAAAGAAATTGACTTTATAGCGACATTAAATAACACCATTGAGTATTATCAAGTCTCATATTTAATGGAAACAGAAAAAACTAGAAAAAGAGAATTTAGTTCATTAATACAAATTAATGATCAGTACCCTAAATTTGTATTGTCATTAGACAAGATAGATTTTTCACAGCAAGGAATTATTCATAAAAATATTATTGATTTCTTGTTACAAGTTTAAAATATATGCGATTTTGGACTGAAAATCCATGTGTTGAATTTTTTTTGGTTTCAAAAAACTGTTAGCTGTCTTTTTGTGAATTAATAACTAAGGACCATCAAATCGATGGTCCTATCTTTTTTGATAATTATGCAAGGAAAAAATCATTAAATTTATAAGGGTCAAATAAGGGTCAAAATAAGGGTCAAACTAATTTTAGACCTTTTTAAAGAGTAAAACATTTGCTTGACGTGCAAGGGATCGTGGGTTCAAGTCCCTTTAGTTCCACCATAATGGCTAATTTTAGCGAAGTTGATTTGATCAATTTTCGCTGTTTTTTTAAATATTTGTTTAGATCTTCTTATTAAATAGATTGTTATATATGTTTTGTTTTCTGAGTTCTGTTGAAATAGATTTTATTAATGGTTATAATAAGCCTATGCAAAATAGAGGGTATCAGAGTATTGGTGAAAGTGAAAGCAGACAAAATATTATGAGACAGATGAACTTACCACTACAGCAATTAGGCCCTTGTGATAAGGAAATATATTATTATATTTGGAGCTAGGAGGATATTCCAATGAGTAAAATTAAATTATTATATCTTACGATATTTATTTTCTTATTTATTTTATTATCATGCAATTCAAATAGTCTGTCAGAAACGATTAATACAACAGATCTTGAGATTACAGATATAGTAACAACTGAAACTTTGACTGATGAAATCAGTTTAAATCATGGATATGATTTATTAGATATTTCCGGTGATACGATTGCTGGCTATAAAGTCTCTGATTCATATCTAGTGGTTGCGAGTTATTCGGAAAGTGAGATGTATTTTAATGTTTATGATATTATATCAGGAGATATGATATACGATGTGGAAGAGAGTTTTAGTGATTTTTATGTGTTAGGGTTGGATGCATCAGATGATTATCTTGTTTATATAGGTAAAGATATTCAAAGTGATACATATATAGTGAAAAGATACTCATTTAATGAAGAAGAATTATTATCATTGACAGTAGACAATCGTTCGGATTTAAACACAGCTGAAAATCCTATTCAAATAGATAATGACAATATTTTAGTAAATCTATCAACAGGATATAATGGAAAAGGGTATACATATCTCATTGATGCAGATTCTATGTCTTCATCTAATCTCTTAACGAGTTATGATATTAATGGTGTGATCATGGACGGAACATTTGAAGCGATTTATGGTGGTGCTAATAAAATTATTTTTGATCAGATTGTCATGAGTTCTTTTAATTATATTGATACATACAATCAAGTAGATATCTATGATTTAAATGATTTATCTATGATTCGATCTTTAGATGCAAGGGCTAGTGAAGAAGAAGTATGCAATATATTACACGCTCAAATTCTTGATTCTTATGTTGGACTAAAATCAACGTGTACAAATGATATAAATAAGTTTGTTATTTATAACCTTCAAAATGAAACCGAAGTGATCAACATTGAAATTCCTTATTTAATTGATGATTTTAAAATTAAGGATATTAATGATGATTATGTTTTAATAACTGATGGCAACTATCAAAGAGACAACAGCAAAGTCTTGGTTTATAATCGCTCGTCTAATGAAATAACAGAAATTTCAAAACCAAATAACAATCTTGATTTTTTTGGCGCAATAAGTTATCTTGTGGATGAAAATATACTTATTATTAATAGCCAAAGACTATATGTGTATAATCTTGAAACCCAAAGATATTTATTAATAGAAGATAACCACCAAATTGATCAAGTTTACGGCATGTATAAGGGTCAAATGATTTTCTCTGGAGAAATTGAAAATGAACAATATATTTTTTCTTATCATATTGCTAATCAAGAATTCTATTTAATTCAAGAAATGGACACAACATCATTTATGTTAAATGTAACAAATAATGGTATATCGATTTTATATGATGGTGAAGATAAAAGCTTTAATATATATAATTAGTTAACCTTAGTATTTTTGATGTCTAATAGGTTTTCAAAACCGTTATCCATATTTAATAGAAGAAAAAATGGATTAATCGCTCATTAGACAAGTGTTAATTTAATGAAAGGACCATCATTTTGATGGTCCTATCTTTTATGATAATTAGGCAAGGAAAAAATCATTAAATATACAAGGGTCAAACTGATTATTTGATTGTATTAATGTCTAATTATAGCCGTTTTTAACAACTAGACGATTTGCTTGACGTGCAAGGGGTCGTGGGTTCAAGTCCCTCTAGTTCCACCATAATACTAAAAATTAGCGAAGTTGATTTAATCAATTTTCGCTATTTTTTTTATCTGTCTGTTACGGATTTAAAATAGGTATATAATTATTGTAGCAGAAAAAAGATCTAATCTTATTGCAACAAACATGACGTTGATGGTTGATTATTAAGTATAAATAGTAACTATATTATTTATAGCCATTACAAATTTATAAAGAAAAATATATTAACCTATAGATTTGCCAGATATGACTGTGGTAGAATATTGATAGGATTCAGTATAAACATTTGCATATTGTGCAAATAATCCAGTAATGTATATAGATCCTAGTGGTGAAGCATTAAGTGCGTTTCCTGTGCTTCCATCGTGGTTAGATGAATAAAGGGGTGCAATCTATGAAAAAAGTAATTATTATTATTATGTATATCTTATTTGGCATATTAATGACTGCGTGTGATGCGTCGACTTCTGAAGAACCAACAACTATAGAGCAGACGACAGAACTACCAACCACAAAAACAACAACTATGATGAGTTATGAACTAGATGAATATGACGTAAATGATTATTCTGATGCTAGTATGGTAATTTCTGATGAATCAATTACTAGTAAGGGATTATTACTTGAGCTTAATTACTATGGTGAAGATGAGGGAACGACCGGAGCGTGGTTTACTATATTTCATTTTAAAGACAATGACTGGAATGAATTATCATATATAAGAGACGGAGAAGTGAACTGGACTATGATTGCCTATATTGTAGAAAAAAATCAAGGCAGTCAAATATCAACTAATTGGGAATGGTTATATGGTGAATTATCAACTGGAAGATACCTAATAGTAAAACGATTCATTAATCATCTTGGCCCAGGGGACTATGATGAATATTATCTTGCATGCGAGTTTACAATATAGTAATATAGTTTTCTTTGCATGAAACGACTGAAAATACATGTGTTGAACTGTCTTTTCGGTCTCCAAAACAGTTCGATAATTCAATTTTGAAGTCATTTACGGATTTCTTTTATTGTGATAAAATTATTGTGGTGGTAATATGAATAAATCAAAAAATAAATCAAAAATCAAAATAGTTGATGATATTGAAATTAGAAGCATACTAGTTGACATTATTGAAGTTCAAAATAAAATAATAGCATCAAAATGGGCAATCCAAAATGCAATTAGAATTTTGGATTTAATAGGATACAAAGCAAGTTCAGTGGATCTCATAAAAAGAGGCATAGAATACAATAAATTATATAATGATAAACTAATAAATATGAATGAATTAAGACATATCTGTTTTGAAATTCATAGACATGCTAAAAAACAAGATAATATGATAATGCAGTCAGCCCTAAGAGCATTCGGACATGCTGTTAGTACTGCTCATATGAAAAACCATGTAATAGTATCTTCAGACTACATAATAAAAGTTCTCAACTTAGCGCATGAAAACAGTTATGAAATTGCATCAGAAGAGAGAATCTTACAGCTTAAAGAATTAAAAGAAATTATGTTATAGAAAAGATAATTGCATTTTCGGCCTCCAAAACCGTTATCCATATTTTATAAATTACAAATTTAATCGTTTAATCAAGTTATAGACGAGTATTAATTCAATAGAAGGACCATCAATTTGATGGTCCCATCTTTTATGATATTTAGTCAAGGAAAAATTATTAAATTTACAAGGGTCAAACAAGGGTCAAAATAAGGGTCAAACTGACTTATAAATAAAATAAACGTCTATTTTTAGACCTTTTTAATAGTTAGAACATTTGCTTGACGTGCAAGGGGTCGTGGGTTCAAGTCCCTCTAGTTCCACCATTTCATCATGAAGTTGCCTCCGAAAGTTGGAGATATGGTATACTAAACCATACACTCTGATGGAGGGAACTTTTTTTATCCTACAAGGACATAATTAATTGATGTGTGATATAATTTCTATAATTGAGAGGTATAAAATGGGACGATATACAAGAAAATTATTTTCAAGAAGAAAGATTTATGACTTAGAAAGGACAAATGAAATATTTGTTAAAGCGATGCGTGAAAACGCTATATTTCATTTTGAACATAATGCTGATTATAAAAGAATACTAGATGAGGCGTCCTTTAATCCTAGAGATATCCAATCAATGGAGGATTTATTTCAATTGCCATTTATACCAACGCTTTATTATAAACATCATGAGATGTTTTCCATGTCCTTAAAGAGAATGCCAATAAAAGCTACATCTTCAGGGACTTCAGGTATGAGAAGTAAAATAGGTATGGATATTAAATCTCTATGGTATGGTTTTAAAATGGTGGTCAGAACATTTAAGTATCATAAACTTTGGTCATTAAGACCAGTTACTTATATTATATTTGGTTATGAGCCTCATAAAAGTAATCAAGCAGGAATCGCAAAAACTGCGAATGGTTTTACATTTGTTGCACCCTCAAGAAAAAAAGTATTTGCCATTAAATATACAAAAGATGGGTATGTGGTTGATTTAGAACGTGTGAAACAAGCACTCATTGAGGCAGATAAAAAACATAGACCTGTAAGAACAATTGGTTTTCCAGCCTATACTTATTTTCTTTTAAAAGAAATGAAGTCGGAAGGTATTCGCTTAAAATTACATAAAAAATCTAAAATTACTATTGGTGGGGGTTGGAAACAATTTTATGCTGAAAAGGTAGATAAAGAATCATTTTATGCTTTAGTAAAAGAAGTTTTAGGTGTTAAAGACACGAATTGTGTTGAATTTTTTGGAGCCGTTGAACATCCAATATTGTATACTGATTGTCGCCACCATCATTTTCATATTCCAGTTTATTCAAGAGTGGTAATAAGAGATATAGATACATTAGAACCCTTACCACATGGGCAAATGGGATTAATAAATTTAATGACACCAATGGTTAAAGCGACACCTTTATTATCTGTCATGACTGATGATTTAGGTATCTTACATAATGAAGGATGTAAGTGTGGTGAAAAATCGCCATGGTTAGAGATTATTGGTCGCGTAGGGATTAAAGATATTACGACATGTGCAGCTGGTGCAGAAAAATTATTGGATTTATAGGAGGAGGATTAAATGATATTATATCAAGGTGAAATATTTACTGATGAATTACAAATGAAATTAATTGATCAGTTGAAAATAGATTGTTATCAAACCATTAACCATTCTGAAGAATTGAATACAATGGAAGTGATCAACGCTTGTGATATATTAGCAAGAAAAGTTAAAGCAGGTGAATATAATGATATTATTCTGCCTTTGTTAACTGAGTTTGATATTCCTTACGATTATTTTATAGAATCAATACCTATGTTTGAGAAGGATTCATTAATAAAAAAATGTGAAATTGAATTGGGTAATAATTTTGAACATTTACCAGATTTAGATAAAGATAATAGAAGAAAGATCTGTCCTTTAGGGATTTTGTTTCATATAGCTGCAGGGAACGTAGATGTATTACCTGCATATTCTGTAATCGAAGGTTTATTAGCAGGAAATATTAATATTTTAAAATTGCCATCAGGTGATCGAGGTATGTCTGTTAAGTTGCTATCTGAGCTCATCAATATAGAACCCAAACTAAAAAATTATATTTATGTTTTTGATGTGCCATCAACTGAAACTGAAACATTAAAAATATTTGCTGATATAGCTGATGCGATAATTGTTTGGGGTGGGGATGTAGCGGTTAAGGCTGCTAGGAGTATGGCTTCTGTGAACACCAAAATTATTGAGTGGGGCCATAAATTATCATTTGCTTATGCAACTTTAGATGCATCAGAAAAGGATTTAAAAAGACTTGCCGGTCATATAGCAATGACAAATCAAGTGCTTTGTTCTTCATGTCAAGGTATATTTGTAGATTCTAAAAATATGGATCAAGTAAAAAGTTTTGCTAAGAAATTTTTTGATATATTGGTTGAAGAATCAAAAAAACATAAGCTTGTCTCTTTAGGGATGAGAGGCAAAAATACAATTGAAATATATAATGCCAAACTTGAACAGCATGAAACTCATCAAGTAATCTATGATGAAAAGGGCATGAGTGTCATTGTATCAGATGATCATGAATTAGAATTATCAATGCTTTTTAGAAATGTATGGGTAAAATCACTGCCTAGAGAAATTATTATAGAAAAAATTAAACCCCATAAAAATCATTTACAAACCGCAAGCTTATTATGCAATAAAGAAGATGTAAGTGAACTTTCTGATAAACTTGCCAAGGCAGGAATTATCCGTGTTACTAAAGCTGGGGATATGTCTAGAATAATTGTTGGTGAATCACATGATGGTAAATATGCTTTACGTGAATATTCGAGAATTGTTGAGTTGGCTAAAACAACTTAACAAAATCTTATTATTGCTTAAGAACATCAGTATAAATAAAGACGACTGAAGAACATATAGTTATTAGATTTATTTTTTTGAACCCATTTAATGATTTCCATTATAATGTTACATTGTATAAAAATAAAATCTTATTACACATTACATAAAATCATGCGATTTGTTTAAATTTTTTTATAAAGGCAGGTAATTATGGAAACTAGAGCGAATGTATATGAAAGAGTATCTGATGCGAACAAGAAAGCTACTTCAAAACGTTCACGAGTCATCGTGTTTATTCTATCCTTTGTTTTTCCTGTGGGGATTCATAATTTTTATTTGGGTTACCATATAAAAGCCTTGGTTCAAGTGGGGATTGCATTGTTCCTGTTATTATTTACCCCGCCATTTATATTTTTTATTGTTGCCCCATTTTATATTGCGTGGATAACAAGCGAAGGACTCATCTATTTGCTTTGGTATAAAGTAAAGGATGGCGACGATTTCCGTTTTTATGATATAAATAATCCACCAAAGCCTAAAAAGAATAAGGCATTAATATTAGCTTTTTTATTGCCGTTTGGTTTACATAATATATACTTAGGAAACTTAAAACGCGGTATTGTTGAGTGGGGATTTGTAGTGGTAATAATAAGTATAGAATATATATATCAGATTATTACAGCATATATATATTTTACATCTTATAATTTTCCTGTAATTATAATTGTTGTAGCAATATCTTGGTGCGAAGGACTTTGGATATTGTTTAAAAAGATTTAAGTTTAATGATGACTATGTAATGTTAACCAATTAGTTTAGGGTTAACATTTCGAGATTTAAGCTAAGAAATATCTCAAGATATATTAATAAAATAATATAATATAGAGTAACCAATATTTAAAATTTAAAAACCTGAATTAATTCTTATTAAGCTCTTCTATTTTTCAATAATATAATGTAATATGTTTACATATAAATATAATAAAGGTGGTAATCAAATGAAAAAACGCACTATATTTTTAAGTCTTTTATTTGTTGGTTTATTTCTTTTTGGAGGATGTGGTGCAAGTGATCTAGGCCAACTTGAAAGTGGGGCTCCTGAAAATGATTCTGAAATAGAGTATTTAGCAGAAGGCGTTCCTGAACGAAAAATTATTTACTCCGTTGATTTATCTGTTTATACAAGAGATTTAGAAGAAAGCATTGAAACACTTAAATCAAATGTTAATGCTGATGAATGGTTTGATTATGAAAATATTAGAGATACACAAGCATCATTTAAAATCAGAATCAAATCAGAACGATTGGATCAATTTGTTCAAAGTATTGATGATTCATTTGATGTTACCTTCTATAGTAAAACAGGTAATGATATATCTCTTGAATATCTTGATACAACGAATCGAATCGCTGCTCTTGAAGCACAATATGATCGACTTATTGACCTTTATGAAGATGCCTCGTTGAATGAAATGATTACGATTAATGAGCGCTTAGGTGAGATTGAAACAGAATTATTAGCGCTTGAAGGAACATTGAATACCTTTGATAGTCTGGTAGATTATAGTGAAGTAGATGTAACCATCTATCAGTCACGTGCGTCATCAAAAAGCCCATTTATTAATCGTTTATTTACATCATTTGGCAACGGTGTGAACGCAGTGATTGTCTTTTTTGACTTTTTACTAATTGTACTAGCTACTATATTGCCTTTTATTCTTATTCTAGTTCCCACAGGCTATGGTATTTATTTTTTAATCAAAAAACGCAAACATAAAAAAGAGAAAAAAGAACCTAAATCTTAATTAATAAATGTATATTTTGAGGTCACTGAAGCATTTATGAGAAATCATATGCATATCAGTGACCTCTTATTAGATTATATTTTTAAGGTATAATTTAATATACAAACCGCATCTTTATTTCTATTGTTTTTAAATAATAAATAGTTTCTATTTTAATGAAAATAATGTCTGCTAATGATTATTATGTTATAATATTCATAATAAAAACAATCAGAAAGGAATATAGGTATGAAATATAAATCAATCTTAACAATCGTATTTTTAGCCATTATAATTTTTTTGAACGGCTGTAGTAACACATCTGAAAGACATACATTATTATTAATGAATGAGGATGGGACAGTGTATCAAGAAATGGCTGATTTATATTCTCAGGAAGTAGAATTACCAGTCCTTGAAGAAGAAGATAGAATTTTTGTTGGTTGGAATGATGGTGATTCAAATCATTATTTTACATATGTTATTGAAAGTGATACTACTCTAACAGCTAAGTTTGAAAACATTGAAGAAGTGTTTAATATAAATTTTATTGGGGAACTTGATGACCAGGCCAATATCTTAAATTATTCGGGTGAAGCCATTTATTTGAAAATTCCTGCAGAAATTAATGGCCATAGAATCAAGTCTATTTATATGAATGCTTTTACTGGAAGTACTGTTGAAGTCATAGAAATACCCATTTCAATTACTTATATACAGCCTTTTGCATTTGAAGATGCAGATGCATTAAGAGATGTTTCATTTTATGGTACACCAAGTGGAACTACTGTAAAAGTGTATTCATCTTCTGAATTGGATGAATTACTTGAAGAATATGGTGATGCTTGTGAAGTTGCATCAACAAGTAACCAAGGGAATGATATAGTTTATAGTGAAGGATGTCCTATCATTTCTTCATCCTTAAGTAATTCAGTGATTCTAGAAGGCGTTGAATATTTTACGTATTTAGTTGTTCTAGATTTAGAATTTATACCGGAAGCATATCATCAAGTTATCTATAATTATGCGTTTAAAGATGCTGATTCATTGGAATCAATTGAGCTTCCTCCTGGTATTCAATATATTACTGGTCGATTATTTGAAAACACACCAAATTTAAAAGAAATCACTGTTGATCCTAGGAATGAGTATTTAACATCAGAAAATGGAATATTGTTTAGTAAAGATAAGTCAATTCTTTATCTTTATCCAAGCGGAATAGAAGATACGACATACACCATTCCAGATTATGTCACGAGAGTTATAGGAAATGCATTTATTAGAAACAATTATCTTGAAGAGTTATATATCCATGAAAATCTTCAATATGATCCAGGCAGTTTTAGTGGTATGTTGAAATTAGAAAACTTCTTTGTTGCTGAAGAAAATGATGAATTAACGACTATTGATGGCGTTTTATTTTCAAAAACAGATGATATATTAATAGCTTATCCTAACGGAAGAAGTCAAACTTCTTATGCATTACCCGAAAGTACAAATCAAGTGGATTACCGTGCATTTGCTTATAATGAAGTCTTAACAAATTTGATTCTAAACGATGGTTTAAAAGTGATTGCTTTAGAAGCTTTTTATTCCATTACTTCATTACAGGTACTAGACATTCCTTCTAGTATTCAAGAGATTGGTCATAATATTGTTGGAGAAAGCCAGGTAAAATCAGTTATTATTAGACGTTCTATCAATGATGGAGATCTCCCTGATATGCAATTCCAATTATTAAATAGAGCGCGCACTGAAGAAGATCCATTTGTGTATGTGGAACAACCAAATATATATGTTCCTGATGATTCTGTTGAGGCATACCTTATAGAATTCAGATCGAATTATTGGATTGATTACTTAAAACCACTCTCAGAATATAATGAAGAAAGTGATTGAAATATTATTTTCGTCAAATAATCAAATATTTTACCTGACAGTTTTAAATATATCCATAAAAAAAAGATGATTGCTAAGCAACCATCTATTATATTTATTTTTTTCTTGAAGAGTAATGTGTATGAAGTAAGTGATGAGATTTTTTTCCAAGAGGTTTTAATAAATATTCATCATACAAAGCAATGATATCAGGATTTTTATGTGATTTTCTAATTGGCATATTTTCATCCACTTGATAAATTGCTTCAATACGTTTATCTCTAACTGCTTTGGTCGTTCCGTAAGGTTGACCGCCACCACCAATACATCCGCCAGGACAAGTCATTATTTCAATAAACGTATAAGGTGATGTTCCGTTTTTCACTTGCTCACTTAATGTTTTAGCATTTTCCAAAGTATGAGCAACTGCAACTTTGATTTTTTGACCACCAATTTCAACCTCGGCTTCTTTAATGCCTTCTGTTCCTCTTACAGCAGTGAAGTTGATATCAGTCAATTCTTCTTTGTTCACAACTTCGTAAACAGTTCTTAATGCAGCTTCCATGACACCACCAGTGGCTCCAAATATTGCAGCAGCACCGGTTGTAATACCGAATGGTTTGTCAAAAGGAACTTCTTCAATGTTTTCAAAATTGATACCCATTTGTCGAATCATTTTGCCTAATTCTCTTGTGGTTAAAACAACATCTACGTCAGAATGAACATTATCAATTTTCATTTCATCTCTTTGTGCTTCATATTTCTTTGCTGTACAAGGCATAATTGAAACAACAAATATATCATCTGGTTTTAATTTCATTTTTTTCGGATAATATGATTTAGCTAATGCGCCAAACATTTGTTGAGGTGATTTACATGACGAAATATTATCTAATATTTCAGGATACTTTTGTTCAGCGAAATTAATCCATCCAGGACAACAAGAAGTCATCATTGGAAGTGTTCCACCATTTGTAATGCGTTCGATAAGTTCATTGCCTTCTTCAATAATTGTTAAATCTGCAGTAAAGTCTGTATCGAATACACCATCAAAGCCTAAGTATTTTAATGCTGCAACAACTTTTTCTGTTACAATTGATCCAGGCTCCATACCGAGTTCTTCTCCAAGAGAAACTCTAACAGCAGGTGCTACTTGCACAATAACATGCAAACTTGGATTGTTTAATGCTTCCCATACTCTATCAGTATCATCATTTTCAATAATGGCACCCACTGGACATACACTAGAACATTGTCCACAGTAAGTACAGAATTCATCTGTTAAGAATTTACCATAGGCAGGAGTTATCTTCATGTCTTTGCTTCGTCCCATTACATCTAATACACCCATTGATTGTACATTTTTACACATATCAATACAACGACCGCATTTAATACAACGATTAATATTTCTAATCAACACTGGATTTTCATTATCAATTGGTTGTATATCTAATACAGTTGGGAATCTGTTTTTATCAATACCTAATTTATTGGCTAGGGATTGTAACTCACAGTTATAGTTTTTAGGACATGCAGTGCAATTTGCATCATGATTTGCTAAAATTAATTCTATAATAGTTTTGCGAGAATTTAATACTTTAGGTGAATTGGTTTTGACTACCATTCCATCTTTAACAACAGTAGAACATGAAGTGTGTAATTTCTTTTGACCATTTATTTCAACAACACAAACTCTACATTCAGATTTAATAGATAAATCTGGATAGTTACATAATGTTGGAATATCTATATGGTTTTGTCTAGCTGCTTCAAGAATTGTAGTATTTTCTTTTGCTTGAATATCAATATTATTGATTTTTAAATTTACCATAATTAATACCTCACTTTAGCAAAGTAATCATCACGGAAATATCTCAGTGACGAAATGATTGATGTCATCGAAGTCTGCCCTAGACCACAAAGAGATGTCTGTTGAATAACATTGGCAAGATTTTCTAAAGACATCAAATCTTGTTCTGTTCCACGATGATTCTTAATTTTATTGAGCAAGTTTACTATTTGTGTATGGCCTTCTCTACAAGGTGCACATTTACCACATGATTGATGTACAAAGAAATTCATATTGATTAATAAGATATCAAAGATATCAAATCGCTCATCAATTACAATGATTGCGCCTGTACCTGTTTTTGAATCAAAGTTTTCGAATCTTTCAAAATCAATAGCCATATCTAACATATATTCTGGAATGATTGGACCAGAAGCACCACCTAATTGAACCATTTTAATTGATCGATTATAGCTAACTCCATCTCCGAGTTTAAAAATAACATCGCGAATTGAAGTTCCAAAAGGAACTTCATATAGTCCTTTATTTTTCACGTTACCTGATAAACTAATCAATTTAGTTCCTGTTGATGATGGTGTTCCTATTTTTGCATAATTGTCTCCACCCATCAAAATTATGTGGGGGAAATTCGCAAAAGTTTCTACATTGTTTATGAGTGTAGGCTTATCGTGAATTCCCTTATCAGTTGGATAAGGCGGTTTCACTCTTGATCGACCAGGTTTTCCTTCAATTGATTCAATCATTGAAAATTCTTCGCCGACCACATATGATCCAGCACCTGTTCTTATTTCTAAATTAAAGTCAAATCCTTTATTTAATATATTTTCTCCTAAATAGCCTTTATCTATTGCATTTTGAATTGTCATTTTCATAATTTTTATTGCATTTTGATATTCACCACGAATATAAATATATCCTTTTTTAGCTCCCGTAGCATAAGCTAAAATAACCATACCTTCAAGAATTGAAAATGGATCATTTTCCATTATTATTCTATCCTTAAAGTTTCCTGGTTCACCTTCATCAGCATTGCATACAATATATTTTGGTTGTTTTGCATTTGCCAATGCACGCGCTTTTATATGAGCAGGGAATCCCGCTCCACCTCGACCTCTAATTTTCGATTTTTCAATTTCATCAATGATTTGAGTTGGATGCATAGTGAGTGCTTTTTCTAAAGCATTGTATCCATCAAATTTGATGTAACTGTCAATTGATAATGGATCAACTTTACCAAATCTTTTCGAAATGACTTTTTGTTGAATCATTTTTCTTCACCTCTCAAATCTTTGACTATTTTTTCCACCTTTTTAGGGGTTAAACTCGTATATACTTGGTCATTAACTCGCATTGCTGGGGCTTCATTACAACATCCTAAACACTCTGTAATTTCTAGTGTAAATAAGTTGTCTTCTGTTGTCTCGCCATCTTCGATGGCTAGCATGTCTACAAGTTTTTCATAAATACTTGTTGTATCATTAACAAAACAAGGCACATCGTGACACACTTGTATTACGTATCTGCCTTTTGGGTTCATTGATAACAACGTATAAAAAGATGTGACTGAGCATATCTGACTTTCTGGAATATCTAAATATTTTGAAATCTGTTCAACATCTTCCGACGAAATATAATGATTTTTACTAGATGATTGGATTTCAAGTAAGATCTCTATTAGATATTCTGACTCTTTTGGATACTTAGACAGTATCTCTTTTATTTTCATTCTTGTTCCTCCTTGTGTGTTTTTGACAATTCATTGCTTCTATAATCTTGACCGCATAAAAAAATAATATTTATAGAATTTGCTTCTGTCTACACTTAAACAAAAAAATTAACCTCCTTTTTTTAAAATCAGTCTGTTTTTATTATAGCACTTTTCTTTTTTTTTTCAATCAAACTTATAAATCATCTAGATGAACGCTTGAAAAATGGAAAATATACATGAAGTTTAAGATTAATACTATGAAGAAAATCAAAAAAAACATTGGAAATCAGTATAAAGTTATCATTTGATTCTTAGATTAACCTATTATAATAAATTGAAAATATAATTAAAAAAAGATTTTACCAATAAAAACATGAGTTCTTACGTATATCTATTAAAGAAGAGGAGGAATTATAATGAAAACAAAATTAGGAAAAGGATTAATATTTGGTGCTTTGGTGGTTGTGGTTGGACTAACACTCACACTTACATCAGTAAATGCTAGTAGCGTGTATTCGGATTTAGAGAGTCAAAATGAATTTGCGGTTTCTGAGGATTTGGAATATAGTGTAGAAGAAATGTTGGCTTTTGCAATTCAAGATGAATATTTAGCAATAGCAGAATATGAAGCAATTATATTAGAGTTTGGAGAGGTTAGACCATTTATCAATATCGTCCAAGCAGAACAAACACATATTGATTTATTATTGCCATTATTTGTTACGTATGGTATAGAAGTGCCAGAAAATAATGCTGCAGAATCAGTTATCGTACCTGATTCAATTACGAGTGCAATTGCAACTGGCCTTGAAGCAGAAGAGAAAAATATTGCTATGTACCAATTATTCTTGAGCCAAGATAACTTGGGAGAAGATGTTAGAAGTGCATTTGAGTATTTATTGTCAGCATCTGAAAATCACTTAGCTGCATTTTCAAATGATCGTTTACAATATTATGGACAAGATATGATGGAACAAGTTAAAAACAGATTTAGAAAAATGTTTCAAAACGGAGAAAACACTTCTTCAAATCGTGGAAATGGCCAAGGAAATAAAAACAATGGAGAATGTTTGAACAATCAACAATAAATTCCAAATACATTCAATACAAAAAGGGTATCTTTTAGATACCTTTTTTCTTATATGTTTTTACAGAAAATGTCTGATGAATGAGTAAGGTCAATACAACATATGCTGAGTTGTAAATAATTCACTTTCTATAGTTTATAATGGTATCAGCTCCATACCGCAAAGACTTATGGAAGATTTTCTAGAAAAGATGTATAAGAACTTAAATTTATTTTTACTGAATATTAACTTATGATATAATGACTTTATACAACATAAGGAGATTGCTATGTTTAAAGGAAAAAGTGTTATTTACATTGCTGTTGTTTATGCATTATTAGCGGCATTCTTTTATGGGTTTAGTGCGCCATTTTCTAAACTCTTATTAGATCATATTTCGCCATATTTAATGTCTTCTTTATTATATTTTGGTGCAGGGATAGGCATGTTACTTGTCGTTTTGCTTAGTAAACAACAAAGAAAGAATCATATTCTAAAAGGATTTAAAAAACCGGATATTAAATATATTGTTTTAATGGTGTTGCTTGATATAGTTGCGCCTATTTTATTAATGATTGGTTTAACAAAAACAACGGCTTCAACTGCATCACTTTTAAATAACTTTGAAATTGTGTTCACAGCGATTATTGCCATGTTTTTCTTTAAAGAAGTCATTGGTAAGAAAATGTGGATTTCAATTGTATTAATCCTCATGGCGGGAGTATTATTAAGTTTTGAGGACTACACAGGTTTTCATATTTCAATGGGTGCTTTGTTTGTGATGGCTGCTAGTTTAAGTTGGGGTCTTGAAAACAATTGTACAAGAATGTTATCTAAAGGAAATCCTTTACACGTTGTTGTGATTAAAGGGTTTGGATCTGGACTAGGATCTTTAATCATCGCTTTAAGTGTAAATCAATATAATGCAATTTGGTATTATATACTCTTAGCACTTATATTAGGATTTTTCTCTTATGGTTTAAGTTTGTATTTTTATATCAGCGCACAAAGACATTTAGGTGCTGCGAGAACAAGTGCTTATTATGCAGTAGCACCATTTGCAGGTGCATTATTCTCATTCCTAATTTTAAAAGAATCTCCTACTCTGGTTTTCTTTATAGCTTTTGTAGTAATGGGGATAGGAACATATTTATCCATTAGAGAAAACAATGAACACGCAGAAACTTTTCAACAATTTTAATTTATAATAGATTAAATATATGAAGGAATACTTGTTATTAAAATGAAGGGGGAAATAATGAAAAAAGTATTGAGTCAATCATTTAAAAACTTTAAAAGTCCATATGTTCTATCTTGGTTCATATTGTCTTTTACAATATTATATGTTTATATTACAGTCTTATTTGAATTTAGTGACTGGATGATATTAATATATGCTATATTAGTCATTCCCCTGATGTTTGGTCTTTCTAATTTGTATAGAGAAGAAAGAAAAAGAAAAACTTTATTTAAAATAGATTATTATGACGGTATCTTAGCAGGCATTGGTGTCATTTTAACTTATTTGATTGCACATCAACTGGATTTAAGTGCTGTAATAGCTTCAAGTTTTATAGGGCTATTAGGGTTCTTGTTGTTGAAAAAATATTCAGTAGCGATTTATTGTGGTTCTTTTGCTGGAATGGTTTCTTCATTCATGTTTGATTATTTAGAGGTTGCATCAATTGCTATTTTCTGTGGTTTATTATTTGCTTTGTTAAAACCAGCTTTTAAGGGTATGGGCGGAAAATTAGGGACGACGGCTTTTTTGTCAACGATTCTAATCGCAACGTTTTTTGAAAAAGATTTTATGATTGTTATAAATGATTTAAATATATTTCGTTTGATTATAATAAGTTTATTAGGGGCTATTATTCCTTTTTATATTCAACACTATTTTAAACAATCAGCGGTTTTGGCTTCTGCGTTGCCGAGTCTTATATTTGCGTTAATTATGATATATATTGTTCAAGACTACCTTACATGTACTGTGGTTTTCTTTTCTGCTAGTTTTATAGCGATGTCTTCAAAAAGAAGAATACCCAATATATTATATTTATTTATTGCCGCTTTTATTCATGCCTTTTTATTCCTTGTATATTTTGAGCATTATAATGGATTGGGTGGAAAATTAGGGTTAATGGCTTTGACATCAGTAGTCATCACTATTGGTTTAAAGTACTTATTTGAATTGATTGTTACAAAATATAAAACGAAAGGCATCGAATGATGTCTTTTTCTATTGAAAAAAATGATGGTTTATGTCATAATTTTTTAAAAGAGGTAATTATGATTAGATTATTAGAAGAAAAAGATAGAAAGATATTACTAGATTATTTGTATCAAGAACCTGAATACAATATTTTTCCTATTGGTGATATAGAAGCATTTGGTTTTGATAAAGACTTTCAAAGAATTTATGGTGAGTTTAATCAAGAAAAACAATTGATTTCTATATTATTAAGGTATAAAGAAAATACTACCTATTATTCAGATAAATTAATTTTTAATTTAGACTATTTAGAAATTTTTAAATTAGATCCATTTAAATTTATATCTGGGAAAACAGAATTAATGAAATTGATTCATCCATATTTAACTGACTTCGTTTTAGAAAGAATGTATTTTTGCAAGGCATCTGAGTTTAATCATCCTTTAAATGATGATGTTCATAAAATTCGTCTATTAAAAACTAAAGAAGATGCAGGTAAACTATATGATCTAATATCTTGCATTGAAGAATTTAGTCTACATTTGAGAAATAAAGTTGGTTTTGTAGATGCAAAGATGAATTCAATGAAAATGGGAACCACACTTTTTATTGAAAAATCAGGTAAAATTATTTCAACTGTTGCGACAACTGCTGATACAACGATTTCGGCAATGGTTGTTTCAGTTGCTACTGATAAGGAGTTTAGAAATCAAGGCTTAGTATCGGAATTGATGATGGCATTAATGGATTTATATATCAACAAGAAAAATAAATCACTTTGCTTATTTTACGACAATGTAGAGGCTGGTAAAATTTATTTAAGATTAGGGTTTAAAACCATTGGAACATGGGATATGTATCATCAGAAATGATCTTGGAAAATCCAAGGTCTTTTTCTTTAAGCATAACAGTTGAAATACCATACCCCTTAGGGTATAATATTGATGAAACTTGAATGAAAGAGGTTATATAATGAAATGTGATGACGCATTAAAAAACAGATTAAAAAGAGCGCACGGACAAATGAACGGCGTTATAAACATGATGGATAACGATATTGCTTGTATGGATTTATTAACTCAATTAAAAGCAATTCGATCAAGCGTTGATAAAACAATCGGTATTTTAACCACACAGAATTTAATCCAAACAATTGAACGTAAATTTAATGTAAAAATTGAAGATATTAATGAAGCAGTTGATCTTGTGGTTAAAGGAAAGTAAGGTGAAATGATGTTTAATTTTAGTATTGATAAAAAAACACAATCATCTGAATTTGACCAAATCAAAAAATGGGATTTTCTTGTTGTTGGTGGAGGTCCCGCGGGACTTAATGCCGCTTTATATGCAAAAAGAAAAGGATTAAAAGTCGGTATTATTGTTAATGAAATTGGTGGTCAACTCAATAACACAACTTGGGTTGATAATTACATAGGGTTTAGTATGATTGAAGGAGAAGAATTATCTAATAAATTTTTAGACCATGTGAAACAACTAGAAGTGCCAATTCTTAAAGGTGTCTATGTTCAAGGCATTGAACAAGTCAAACAGGACTTTAATGTTTCAGTTTCGAATGGTAAAGAATACACGACGAAAACATTACTATTGGCAACAGGTGGAGAACCAAGAAAACTCGGTGTGACAGGAGAAAAAGAATTTACCAATAAAGGCGTGACATACTGTGCAACTTGTGATGCACCATTCTTTAAAGACAAACATGTAATTGTTGCTGGTGGAGGAAATTCGGCAGTAGAAGGCGTTATTGATCTTGTACCATGGGCGAGTAAGATTACTTTGGTTCATAGAAGTCAATTTAGAGCTGATAAAATCTTATTAGATAAACTGAATGACATTGACAAACTGGATATTCATTTAGAAACACAAATCATTTCTGTGGTTGGAAATGAACAAATGACAGGTATTCAAGCATTAGACAAACATACCAATGAGAAGAAATTGATAAAAGCAGATGGCTTACTTATTGAAATTGGTACAGAGGCAAATTCAAAATTAATTAAAGATATCGTTGAAACCAACGAAAGAGAAGAAATTAAGGTTGACCTTAATCAAATGACATCAGTTCCAGGATTGTTTGCCGCAGGAGATGTTACGGAACAACCATTTAAACAAATTATTATTTCAGCTGCAGAAGGCGCTAAAGCGGCTTTGGCAGTTAATCAATATTTAATTCAAATTTATAAAGGAGAGTAAAATGGCAAATTTATTGAACGAAGAAGTAAGTAAACAAATTAAAGAAGCATTGTCACCAATGCAAAATGAAATCACAATGGTTTTATTCACAAAAGAAAGTGGATGCAATACTTGTGAAGAAACAGAACAACTATTAACTGAAGTTAAAGCACTTAACGATAAAATTTCAGTGGAAGTTAAAGACATCGATAAAGATAAAGAAGATGTGGAAAAGTATCATATCACTGATGTACCTACTTTTGTTATCTTAGACGATAATAAAAAATACAAAGGTGTTAAATTTCAAGGCATACCTGCTGGACATGAAATTAATTCATTTCTTTCAGCAATGGTCTTTATGTCAGGTTTAGATTTAGGGCTCGATCAAAAAATTGTTGAGCGTTTATCTAAAATCACTAAACCAATTGACATCAAAGTGTTTGTAACACTAAGTTGTCCACATTGTCCTGGTGCTGTTGCAACAGCTCATTCATTAGCGATGTTAAACGAAAACATTGAAGCATCAATGATTGAAGCACAAACATTCCAACAATTATCAGTAAAACACAATGTATCTGGGGTGCCAAAAATAATCATCAATGATGAATTTGAATTGGTGGGAAATCATCCAATCGATGCATTCTTAACAGAATTAGAAAAAATTTAAATAGAATAAAACATATTGGTCGAAGCCAATGTGTTTTTTTTACGTAGAAAGCATTTTCAAAAGTGTATAACTTCTTTTGAATTCGAAATTGTGCTATGATGTAGGTGTAGATAAAAAAATAAAGGAGTAAGATTATGGCGAAAAGTAAAGTTGCGATTATAGGAACTGGGTTTGTGGGAATGAGTTATGCGTACGCATTACTCAATCAAGGAACCATAGAGGAATTAGTACTCATAGATATAAATAAAGATAAAGCAGAAGGTGAAGCCATGGATTTAAATCATGGATTGGCATTTGCACCTAGAAAAATGAGTATAAAAGCAGGAGATTACAGTGATTGTGAAGATGCTGGTTTGGTGGTAATTACTGCTGGTGTTAACCAAAAACCTGGAGAAACAAGAATTGACTTGTTGAAAAGAAATGCTAAAATCATTCAATCAGTTACCAAAAATATTATGTCTTCAGGATTTGATGGCATTATTTTAGTGGCGTCTAACCCAGTGGATGTTTTGGCTTATGCTGCTTGGAAAGAATCTGGATTACCAACAAGTAAAGTGTTAGGTAGTGGAACCTCACTTGATACTGCAAGATTAAGATTTGAAATATCAAAATATATTCATATAGATGCTAGAAATATCCATGCCTATATTTTAGGAGAACATGGAGACAGTGAATTTGTTTGTTGGTCAAAAGCTTATGTTGGTGCGAAACCAATGATGGATGTAATAGAAAGTATGGATCAAATTGAATTTAAAGACTTAGATGATATCTATCATAAAGTAAGAGATGCAGCACAAGAAATCATTAAAAGAAAAAAAGCAAGTTATTATGGTGTTGGTATGGCTTTAGTTAGAATCACCTTAGCCATATTTAACAACGAAAATAGAATCATGCCTGTCTCGGTGTACAATGATGGTGTCTATGACATTGAAAAGGATTTATACATCGGTTTACCTGCCGTTTTAAATAGAGATGGTGTTCACCATGTTGTCAATTTAAAGCTTTCTTCAGAAGAACAAGAAAAACTAAATTCATCTGCAAAGATATTAAAAAATAGTCTTGATCAATTGGATATATAAGAGAGATGTCAATTTTAAAAATTAACATTGATATTTTTTGATAATCATTGAATAGTTGAGATATATTTGATAAGATATGATTAAGTAATGAAGGGTAAATGAGGTGCAATGATGAAGATAATCAAAAAAGTATTGGATGTTACAACCACTAAAGATGAACAAATGATTGATATCACTGAAATGGTTAGAGAAACACTAATTGGAACGTCAATAAAAAATGGTACACTATATTTATTTGTTCCACATACAACATCCGCTGTTACCATTAATGAAAACACTGATCCTAATGTTAAGAAAGATATGTTATATAGTTTGAAACAATCTTTCCCAATTGAAAAAGAATTTTTGCATTTTGAAGGCAACTCTCACGCACATATTAAATCCAGTGTCATTGGTAATGATCAAACAGTTTTTATTGAAGATAATGACTTATTACTAGGCAGATGGCAAGCGTTGTATTTTTGCGAATTTGACGGACCTAGACAACGGAAATTAAATCTCCAATTTGTTGGTGAGTAATCATGGCTATTGCATATAAAGATTTTAATATTTTATCAAAAGACCAAGTATATCATCTCTATGAAGAAGCTGGCTGGACAAACTATACTAAAGATATCAATAAAGTCTTATTTGGAATTCAAAATTCTGCATTTGTTTACACGGCTTGGGACGGACGACTATTAATTGGACTTGTTAGGGTCGTTAGCGATAATTATACAATTGCTTATATTCAAGACCTGTTGGTTTTAAAGAAATATCAACACCTTGGTATTGGCAAAAACTTAGTAGAAGAAGTCAAGAAAAAATATCATCATGTTAGACAAATTGTATTATTAACTGATAAAGAGGGACCTTTACCATTTTATGAGTCTTTAGGTTTTCAAGAAGTGTCTAAAAATGATTGTCTTTCTTATATCTGTATCAACAACACTAAAAATTAAGTTTTTGGTGTTTTTTTTATAATACTCCAAGGATATAATTTAGATATATAAATAACTATAATCAAACATATTTTTTTTATTTAGGGAAAAGTGCTTGTATCTTTAATGCATATTTGCTAATATGAAGTAAATTTTTGTTATAGGAGAACAGATATGAAAAAAAAGGAAGGAGTATTACTAGAACATTTTTCACGGTATCCTAAGATGATATTTGATGATTTTATTAAACTCATCTATCAAAATAGTTTTGGACCCAAACATATGGATTCAAATCCAAGTTTAGAATCAGTCCGAAATTATATTCATGAAGAGTTAGAAGATTTCGAAGATTATTCTGGGACACACCAAGTTGAGAGCATCGGCAACGACTATTATCGTGTATCACTTTCAGTGATTCATAGTCAATTAATGACAAGTCAAGAACTGGCAGAAGCTTTCTATCAATCGATGATTGAATCACCCATCGTTGATGATGATTCAATTAGAGATTTTACTTCTCAATTGAAGTATATTTGTGAATTAGTTTCTAGAGAAGAAATTGGTTTTGACAAGAACCAATGTGAACAATGGGTTGAAAATTATTTAGATAATGGTATTCGTCCTATCAAACATAGTGAGGTTTATAGAGAAAACTATCACCCACATTATCGTGTTGTTCATAAATCAATTTTAATGAATTACTTGGATGTCATTTAATATACATCATAAAATTGATTTAAAAATTAAATTCTAAATAGAAAAAACCATCAGCCGATGGTTTTTTTTAAGGTTGTTGTATAATAATGACAGACGTAAAGGAAATGAAAAAAATATCAAGGCAATTCAATTACGTCCATTGATCGTGGCGGTTTTCTTTGTTGTCATGGCCGTTGATACTTTATTTGAAACAAAACATTTATTGGATAAAGTATTATCTAATTATTCTTGACATTTTTATGTAGATTTGTTATGTTATATAAGTTGGATTTTTTGGATAAGAAAATCAATTAAAAAGATAACATAATTTTTCAATTTCCCTTTAAAAAAGTAAGAGACTCAATGGATGAGTCTCTTGTTTTTTTTCTAAATTCACTTTTTAACTTTTAATAATAGGATGATATTGTATAATGAGAGTAGAAAAGATTTACAAGAGGAGGTTCTAATATTAAGTATTAGAGTAAATTATGGCCAAAATAACAGACATTATAATTATAAATTCACACACTTTAAAATTGAATAAAGACGCAAAAAAAGGTGATGAAATTGATCTTAAGTTATTAGATCATATTGATACGTCTATTTTATCTGCGAAAATAGATGAAATGAAAGACGAAGAGTATAATAGACGACTTAAAGACTTAAGAAGAGAATTTGAACTTGAAAAAGAAAACGAATTTCAAAAGAAGATGCAAGATAAAAAAGAAGAATTATCTGAGCTTAAGTTTAAAATAAAAACTCAAGAAGAGACCATTAAAACAAACTTAGAGTCTCAGTTTAATCTTGAAAAAGAAAGATTAATGCATGAAATAAGTCAATTAAAAAGAGAAAAAGAGAATGTCACGTCCAATAAGCAAAATGAGATAGAATTGGCTGTTCAAAAAAAAGTGAATGACATCAAAGACGAAATGAATCAATATAAGCATAATATCGAACAACTTAAACAAGAGCGTGCGCATTTACTAACCAATAAAGAATTAGAAAAAAAGAACGCTGTTAATGAAAAAGAAAAAGAACTTAATGAAAAAATCAAGGATTTAGAAAATAACATATCAAAATTATCCCTAGAAAAATCAATGTTAAATATTAAAAAAATGGGTGAAGAATTAGAAACCTGGGTTGATCAAGAATATCAAAATTACGCATTAAATGGATTTGAAACATGCACATGGGAAAAAGACAATGAATCTATTAAATTACATGGTGAATCAAGAGGCACAAAAGCCGATTATATCTTTAAGGTTTATGCAACCGAAGATAAAAGTGATTTGGATATATTAACATCTGTTGCCTGTGAAATAAAAAGTGAAGATCCTAGTTCAACTTATAAAAAGAAAAATGCTGACCACTTTGAAAAACTACATAAAGACAGAGAGAAAAAGAACTGTGAATATGCACTTTTAATTAGTGAGTTAGAATGGGATTCGGTCAATGATGCACCTATAAAAAAAGTGGCTGAATATGATAAAATGTATGTGGTGAGACCACAGTACTTCGTTGTTTTTCTAAGTATTGTAACTTCGTTAGCGAAAGTACACAAGAAGTTATTGAGGGAATACAATCTAGAGCGTGTTAAATTTAAAGACTCTGAAGATATTTTAAAAGAATTTGATTCAATGAAAGATGAAATCTTAAATAATAGCCTAAGATTTATTGAAGAAAGAATGACTGATATTAATGATGGTGTTAAAGAAATATATAATCAATTAGAAAAAATAACAAAGGCTTCAAGAGTTGTTTTGGAAACGCATTTAAAAACAGTTAAAAATAAGATTGAGCAATTTAGCATAAGAAAGATAGGTAATCAAATTAATGATTTAGATTCATAGATTATTTTTTTAAAAGAAACGAACCAATATATATAAGTTCGTTTCTTTCTATAATATAGCTTTAATGTAATTATTTTTCAATGATAAATTGAAATTATGTTTCAATGTAGTATAATAAGGAATAACTAACTTAATAATACGTTTGGGGATAGACAATGAAGATAATCAGAAAAATACCGCGTTTAACTTTATACTTGTTTATTATTTTGTTTTTCGTTGTTGTCAGTTTCACGTTTTTATTTTTGTCTCATTTGTTTACACAAAAACAAACAGAAATTCTAACGCTTAAAAGAGAACTGGCCGTAGTTGAAATCGAAAATGAATTTACAAAAATTAGTTCAATTCTAGAAACATTATCTGTTTCTATTTTAATTGACGAAAATTCCCAAGAACTTGAACAAAGTCTAAATGAGATAAATGATAATAATACAACCATTACACAAATGTATTATGGAAAACCTGATAAAACATATTTACTTACAGCGGAATTTGATGAACCCGATGGGTTTGATATCACAGATAGACCTTGGTATGTGACCGCTGTTGAAAACGCGAAATTATCTTATACGGATGCATATATAGACAGTGTTACAAACTCAACGATTATGACCATTGTATTACCTGTTTATGATGTGAATGATACACTTATTGGTGTTTTAGGCGCAGATATTAAAGTCAGTACCATCACATCATTTGTGAGCACATTTGTTGAAGAAGAAAAAGGGTATGCTTTTGTTTTAGACAGTTCAGGAAATGTTTTAGCACATACATACTTGAAAGAGGATTTAACTGAATTAACAAACTATCGTGAATATGAAATCCCCTATGATTCGATGGAGCTAATTGAAGGTATCACTGATGAAGTATCAACAATGAGTCATAAGGGTAAAATCGCCTATGGAACCATTAATGATTCTGATTTAATGTTTGGTGTGTTTATGACCAAAGCCGAATTAAACCAAAGCACTAGAACATTAACCATTGTTTCGTTAGCGATTGTTGCTTTGATTTTAGCTGTAACTACAGTGATTGTTATAGTTTTTAACAATTATATCAATCGTCCGTTAAAATCATTAATCAGTGACATTGATCACATTGATATTTCTAGAAATCCAAATTATAGAATGGACACATCAAGTAATACAAGTTTTAAAGATGCAAGATTGGCGCTGAATAACTTAATTGAAATATCAGTTATCAACCAAGTACAATTAGAAGACTCTTTAGAAGAACTTTCTTTACAGAATCAAAAATTTGAACATTTATTATCGTCTTCATCTGATATTGTTTTTGTAGTTGACATAAATAAAAGATATTTAAGCATTTATGGTGATATTGAATTAGTCCTTGGTGTCTCAAAAGATGGAATGATCGGAAAAACACATAGTGAAGTCTTTGATGATCAATACGCTAAGGAAAGAGAAGCAGAGTATGATAAAGCATTAAATGGTGAAAAAGTTATCTATTCTTGGAAAAACACTCACAATGAAACAACTTATTATTTTGAAAACGTGATTAACCCAATTTATAACCATGACAAAGAAATTGTTGGCGCTGTCGGTGTTGCAAGAGATATTACAGAACAAGAAAACAGATATAAACAGTTGGTTTATATATCAACACATGATTATTTAACGAAACTTCATAATCGTAAAGTATATGATGATCGTTTAAAAGAACTTGATGACTCAAGAGATTATCCATTCGCAGTCATTAATTTAGACTTTAATGGTTTAAAATTAATCAATGATGCATATGGACATGAGTATGGCGATTTGGCTTTAAAGAAAACAGCAAATATACTAAAAAAAGCAGTTAGAGAAAACGATACTGTTTGTAGAGTCAGTGGAGATGAGTTTTCAGTCATCATGACCCAAGCAACAAAAAAGGATGTAGATGCTTTTAAAAACAAACTTAAAAATGCTTTTAAAAATACGAAAGTCATTAATATCGCTTTAAGCGTTGCGGTTGGTTACTACATTAAAAAAGATACAAAAATTACACTTGATGATGTAAGAAAATTGGCTGAAAATAATATGTATAAACAAAAAATTCTTGATCGAAAAAGTGTTAAAAATAAAGCGATTTCAGCCATATTAAAAACATTAACCGACAAATATTCTTCTGAAAAACGTCATTCTGAAAGAGTGATGAACATATCACTTGATATTGGACATGCTTTAAATCTAGATGAAGAAGCTTTAAAAGGATTGGGTACGGCCGCAATGTTCCATGATATTGGTAAAATATCAATACCTGATGAAATATTGAATAAACCAAGTAAATTAAGTAAAGAAGAATATGAAGTGATTAAAACACATACAACCACCGGGTATGACATTTTAAATACCGCAGATGAATATTCTGAATTAGCGGTTCATGCCTCAAGTCACCATGAGAGATATGACGGTACAGGTTATCCTAATCGTTTAAAAGGTGATAAAATTCCATTATTCTCTAGAATTATCTGTGTTGCAGATGCCTATGAAGCCATGACATCAGATAGACCTTATCGAAAGAAAATGCCTAAAGCGAAAGCCGTTTCAGAAATCATCAAATATTCTGGTACTCAATTCGATCCACTTATTTCTAAAGTCTTTGTTGAAGAGGTTGTACACAGTTATAATGAAGAAACTTAGAAATAAGTTTCTTTTTGATAGGAGTCATAAATGAAAGAGATAAGAGTCACACATCAATTTGGTCCAATATACGATAAAGAATCTAAAGTATTAATTTTAGGTAGTTTTCCCTCAGTTAAATCAAGAGATAATGATTTCTATTATATGCATCCGCAAAATAGGTTTTGGAAAATACTAGAACAGATATATAGCGATAACTTTACATCACCAAATGTTGATGAAAAGAAAAACCTATTGAAAAAACATCACATTGCTCTGTATGATGTCATTGAGAGTTGTACTATACAGGGTTCTAGTGATTCAAGTATTAAAGATGTTCAGATTGCTGATATTCAAAATATCATTGATACTAGTTCTGTTCAATCCATTTATTTAAATGGAAGAAAAGCAGAAAGTATCTTTTTAGATCAGTTTGCCGACTTGAAAAAATTTGCAACTTATTTACCCTCAACGTCGCCAGCTAATGCAAGATATTCATTAGTTGATTTATTGGGAGTTTGGAAGAAAATTAAGTGAGAGAGAGAAGGATAAATATTAGGTGATTGAATGATAAATGTAAATCAATTAGAGATATGGTATGAAAAGAATAAAAGAGATTTACCATTTCGTGAAAATAAAAACCCATATTTTATATGGGTGTCTGAAATCATGTTGCAACAGACTCAAGTCGAAACAGTAATTCCATATTTCAATAAATTCATAAAAAAATATCCAACGATTAAATCGTTGTCTCAAACAGATGAAGATACCCTATTTTCTGTTATCCAAGGCTTAGGTTATTATAGACGGTTTAAAAACATGTTAAAAGCAGCAAAAACAGTCCATAGCGAGTATAAAGATGAGTTTCCTAGTACTTATCAGGAAATAAGGAAACTCGCTGGTATCGGCGAATATACGGCGGGAGCGATTATGTCTATTGCTTACAATAAACCATTCGCTGCCACAGATGGAAATGTTATTCGAGTGATTGCTAGAACTTATGATATTAAAGATGATATGAGGATTGAAAAAAACAAAAAACAAATTAAATTAATCAACCAACAATTGATTGATGCTGCAATACCAAAAATATATACACAAGCAATTATGGAACTAGGTGCTTTAGTATGTAGGCCAGTTAATCCTGCTTGTGAAGATTGTCCAATTCATGGAACTTGTAAAGCATATATTTTAAACAAACAAAACGAATTGCCTTATTTTTCAAAGAAGAAGAATAAAAAAACTATCAAATATCACGTATTTTTAATAGAAGATGACAACAGTCTATATTTAAGAAAAAGAACCGAAAGATTATTGGGGGGCATGTATGAGTTTCCGCAATTCGAAGAAAATGAAATGATTCCATTTGATTATGAAGTCATTGAAGATAAAGGAACTTATAAACATGTTTTTACACACCTTATATGGGAAATGAAGGTTGAAAGAATTAAACTTAAGTCTGAACCATTAACTGTTTGGCTAAAAATCAATAAAGAATTAATTAAAGATTATCCAATGGCAACTGCACATAAAAAGATTATCAACTAAAATTGTTGATAATTTTTTAATGAAAAAAAGAGTAAGATTTCTCTTACTCTAACATTGATTTAAACTCTGAATATTGGTTGCATCGAATCGATAAGTCTCTTAATGGCACATGAATTTCTCTAAAATCGAATGGATCAAGATCTTTAATTCTCATATCTTTTAAAATGTATTCAGCGAATGCCCATAAAGATGCTTTCATATCATGGTTGCTATCACTTGCAATTCTAGCAAACGCTTTTAACATACTAGAAATGATAGTTAAATCATTTTTACCATAAAGATAAATCTGATAGAAGTGATCGTAGAGTAAATCATCATAGTTTAAGGTTTTAATGGTTAATCTTTCTTTCCCTTCTTCATCATGATAATGCAAACTGTAATATGTATCAGAAAGTTTCATAAAAACAAAACCAAGTTGATCAATACAAGTGACGGCAGTAAATGGATCATTCGTCCCTGGAGATAATGCCCTGACAGCAATCTCTACTAATTTCATCGTTTTTTCCGAATATTCATTTAACATTACTGTTTCATCACTTATTACAAAACTTTCAGCAATGATATCTTCATCGAAATCAAAAGTCTTATCATTGTTATTGTATTTAAAAAGCACATCATCTTCGTAAACATGTTCATTAAACGGAATATTAACTGAAACAGATAATTTATGTTTCATTAAGTAAGACAATAATTTCTTTTTATTTATATCGGTTAGATAACCAGTTTGTGTGGTTATATATTCTAAATTAAACTCCTTGTCTTCATCTTCTTCATTTCTTTCTAATTGAATCAGAGGATCTTCTTTAATAGTTTCTTGTCTTTTTTCAATGGCTTCTACAGCTTCTTTAACCATTTTATCAATATAGACATTCACTTGAACTGATTTAGAAACATAGTGGATATAATATGCAAACAAAATCATGCTAATAATAATAAGGGCTAAGGCAAATAGTGTAAGATTAGAATAGATTAAAGTATTATTATTCTCAGTAATAATTAAACTGATTAATGCATAAACACTGACACCAATAAAGTAACCTAATATATTTAATGGAACTTTTCTTTGTAAGAAGTCTTTTAAAGTTCTGGGAGAAAATTGGCCACTATATAAAGTCAATACAACCATAATGGTTGAAAAAGTAATGGTCACCATAGTGATGATACCTGCAATCATCATAATCAGAAAATCTTTTAAGAAGTTTTGTGAAAATGAGAGTGCTAAGTTGTATTGTGTTCCTTGAATAGCTTTATCAATGTAAAATAAACCAATTGATAATAATGAAAAAACCATCATATAAAAAATAAATTTAATATAGTACCTACTGTTTAAAAAAAGAAATATTTTCTTCATTTTTCACCCTCTTTATATTGTCTATTTTATCATATATTTATGAATAAATTAATAAATCAAGTTTTTTTACTAAATACACTATGTTATAATTTTAATAACTGATGAATAGAAGTGAGGGATTAACAATGGAATATTGTAATAATTGTGGTACTGAAATAGATGTATATGATAAGTTTTGTAGTCAATGTGGTAATCAAGTCAAAAAATCTTCAACATATGAGAGTCGAGCGACATATGAGAAACAAAAGATAAAACGTAAAACAAAGTATGGGGCTGCGAGACATGGTATGTCATCAATCTTTGGTTCTGCTGCATTATTTTTTGCTATCCTAAACTTTTTCTCTGCATTTTTCACCCCTGTTTTGAGTGTTATATTTGCATTTGCTGCAATTCTAACGTCTTTCAAAGAAAGAAGACGAGATTACTATTCACAAATAGGTATTATTTTTGCTATTATGGCCATTGGAATAAATTTTTTAGCGTTTTTAATTCCTATGGGATTAAATATGTTTTTTAGATTATTTTAGTTTTTATTAAGACAAATTAATTGGTTTATAGTCTACCTAAAGATATAATATAATTAAGTACTAGAAAAGAGGTATTCAAATGATTGTTGATAATATAAAAAATTTAGAAGCAAAAAAAGTGAATCATGAAAGTGCAAAAGATGCTTATATGAAAGTATTGGTTTCTGAAAAAGAAGGATGGGAAGACTATGTTATGCGTGTAGTCGAAGTCAAAAAAGACGGATTTACACCAAGACACAATCATCCTTGGCCACATATAAATTTTATTATTGAAGGTGAAGGTTCTATCATGATAGATGGTAAAGACCATCCTGTACAAACTGGTAGTTACGCATATGTTCCAAGTGATGCATTACATCAATATAAAAACACTGGTAACAATGTCTTTAAGTTTATTTGCATTGTTCCTAAAGAAGGACATCGTTAGAGATCGCGGATCTCTAATTTTTTTTAAGCAATACACTTGATTATATTTCGAATTCGAAATATAATAAGTGTACAGAGGTTGCTTATGAAAACATTAAACGGTATACATCATATCACAGCTATGACAAGCAGTGCTGAAAATATATATAAATTCTTTACAGATATTCTAGGGCTACGCTTGGTTAAAAAAACAGTGAATCAAGACGATATCAATACTTATCATCTCTTTTTCGCCGATGATATTGGAAGTCCAGGAACAGATATGACTTTCTTTGATTTTCAGGATGTTCAAAAAGGAATAAAAGGGAGTGATGAAATTGGCCGAATTGGTTTACGAGTTAAAACCAATGAGGCGATTGATTACTGGATAAAAAGATTTAACCATAACAAGGTTAATTTTAAAGAAGAGTCTTTTTTTAATATAAGAATGTTATTTTTTAATGATTTTGACGATCAAGAATATGCAATTGTCTCTGATGAAGGTATTGATGGCGTTGAGGCAGGTGTTCCTTGGAAGAAAGGTCCGGTTCCTAATGAATATGCAATTATCGGTTTAGGTCCTATATTCTTAAGGGTTAAAGGTAAAAAACGCATGAACCACGTATTGACCGAATACTTAAAGTTTGATTTAATAGATGAAGAGAATCATTACTCTTTATACAATGTTGGACTAGGTGGTAATGGTGCATCCATTATTCTAGATTATCAACCGACATTAAAATCTGCTTCATTAGGCTATGGTTCTGTTCATCACATGGCATTTAGAATTAATGATATTAACCATTTAAATGAATGGATTAAAAGATTAAATTTAATAGGCGCAAGACATTCAGGACTTGTGGATAGATTCTATTTCAAATCACTTTATACGAGGTTGTATCCAAATATATTATTTGAATTTGCAACTGAAGGTCCTGGATTTATGGAAGATGAAGAAACATATGAAAACTTAGGTGAAACATTAGCGTTACCACCTAAATTCAAAGGTGATAGAGCACAAATAGAAGATTATGTAAGACATATTGATACAGTACAAAAAAAATATGAAAAGGAGTACTTCAATGAATGATTTAAAAGCAATTACCATTATGTTTAGAGCAACAGACGCTCTTGGTAAAGCCATTCAAAGAGATGTAAAAACTTTTGGTTTAAACGTTACTGAATTTGGGATATTAGAAGCACTTTATCATTTAGGTAAAATGCCAATCAAAGCATTACTTGAAAAAGTGTTGATCACAAACTCAAGCATGAGTTATGTGGTGAGTCAATTGATTACCAAAGAATACATCTATAAAACTCAATCACCAACAGATAAACGAAGCTTCGTTTTGGCATTAACCAAAAAAGGTCAAGATCTAATGGATGAAGTATTTCAACAACATAAAAAAAATATGAGGGAAATTATATCAGTACTAACCAAAGAAGAAGAGGAACAATTTAAAATCATGCTTAAGAAGGTTGGTAAACGTGCAAGCGAATATAGAGTATAACTTTATCAATAAAAATAGTTCACGGACTCTTGTTTTATTGCATGGGACTGGTGGCGATGAAAATGATTTAATGTTTCTTGGTGAGAATATAGATAAATTAGTTAATTTATTAGGCCTAAGAGGCCGCATCAATGAAAATGGTATGAATCGATTCTTTAAACGATTACAACCAGGTGTCTTTGATACAGAAAATTTGGTTGAAGAGACTAAGTATCTACATAAATTTTTACAGGCATTCGCTAAGGTCAATACATTAAAGACAGAAGAAATGGTTTTATTAGGATATTCTAATGGGGCAAATATCATTGCTTCATTGATTTATCATTTTGGTCAATTTTATAAAGCACATATATTATTGCACCCAATGGTTCCTATTAAAGATTTTGATATTGTTGATCAAACTAATAATAAAATCTTTATTTCAGCGGGTGAGAACGATCCAATTGTGCCGATGAAAGAAGCAAAGGAACTTTATGGTTTACTTAAAGATAAAAACGCAGATGTGATATTTAATGTATATAAGTATGGGCATAATTTAAGTGATAAAGAAATACAAGATATAAAGAAATTTTGCAAAAAAATATAAGCAACCAATTAGATTGGCTGCTTATTTTTATATCTAGAGTTTGGATTTAGAGAGCTTTAAAATACTTAAAACGTAAAAAATAAGCATGAAAACGGCCATAGAAAGTAGCATATGCCAGTTTTGCATTTCGAAGTTACCAATGACAATTTTAAGCCCAAAACTTCTTGCGTATTCATTATAAATCTGTGATGATGTGTTTCCAAAGACTTCTTGAACTGCGCCCTTCATATAGACACTTCTTATGATTGTGACTGCGTGTGCGGTTGGTAATACGTTCATTACATTTTGAACGTTTTTGCTTAGAACACCAATAGGTATATAAATACCGCCTAAGAAACCAATAAAAGTACCAACGATTGTTGAAAGTGTACCAAATGCATTTCTCGTCTTGATAACAGTTGCTAAATAAAAGAAAAAAGATGTAAATGTCATGATTGAAAATATAACCAATCCAAATATTTTAACTAATGTAAAGAGACTTAGTAATTCGCCACCTTGAGATAAAACATAAATTTGTCCAATGACAAGGTTAACACAAACGAGTATAAACGCAATAACCCAAGCACTAATAAGGTATGATAAGGCTATTGTATGGCGCGAAACAGGTGAGACATAAAAATCATCTAAAACATTATTATGGCGGTCATCAATTAATCCACCAATGGCTCCTAATGGAACAGTCACTGTTGAGACCATTAAGATACCAGACATAATCCATGAACTGACTAACCATCCAATACCATCAATGTCACCCATTTCATTTGTGACACTGTCTATTTGCATTTTTCCTAAAAATAATATATATAACAATAAGATGATAATAACAGATAGGAAACTAAAGAAAACTGAAGCGCGATCTCTTAAAAACTTCTTTAAATTTCTAATGACTAAAGAATACAATACACTATTCATTAGATCCACCTAACTTTCTGCCAGTAATGTTTACAAACACATCATCCATATCACCACGAATAATTTCAAAATCCTTAATATGGTTTTTGTATTTATTAACTAAATCAATACCATTAAAACAGTTTTCCAAAATAATCACAGCCAAACCGTTAATGATTTCATATGCTTGATTGTTTTTGTCTAAAACCTCAAACAAAGAATTTTTAGGAATCATTTTTAAACGATCATTTGAGTATTTAAGTCTTAAATCTTCAGAAGAACCAGTCGCAATTATTTCACCTTGATCAATAATAACCACTTTATTCGCATCTTTTACTTCTTCCATATAATGAGTTGTTAAAAATATGGTCATATTTTTTTCATCTCTTAATTTATTGATTAAATTCCAAATATCTTTACGACTTTTCGGATCTAAACCAGTTGTTGGTTCATCTAAAATAAGAAGTGAAGGCCAATGTAACAATGCTCTTGCAATATCAGCTTTTCTTCTTTGCCCTCCAGATAAATTACTATATCGCTGATCCAAAAAATCATTAAAATGAATATAATCATTAATTTCTAACAATCTTTCTTCAAACCTGTCTTTATTATAGCCATAAAAAGAGGCTCTTATCAATAAATTTTCTCGGACAGTTAATAGATCATCTAACATATTATTTTGAAATACGACACCTATTTCTTTTCTAATTTGTTGATTATCTTTGTCTAATTTTAGGCCGAAAATTTTAATGTCGCCTTCATTTTTTTCTAATAAAGTAGAAATGATTTTAATGGTTGTTGTTTTTCCAGCACCATTAGGTCCTAAAAATGCAAAAAACGAATCTTTTTCAACATCAAAAGAAATATTTTTTACAGCTGTTAAATCACCATAGGATTTAACAAGGTTTTTAACTTGAATTGCTTTAATCATAAACACATCCCCCTTGTTTTTTTATTTTAACATATCAATTATCATATTTACACAAGTAATTTGATTTTTTGCATAATTTATTAATCTATGTATAATAAATATATGGACAAAAGAACTGAGGTGAAAATATGGATCAAACCTTAAACAAAAAAAATGACGAAATGTTAAGGCATATGAGCATCAAAAAACTTCTGATTACATTAGCAATACCTTCAATATTGGCGATGATCGTCAATGCGCTCTATAATTTGGTTGATACGCTTTTCGTTTCAATGGCTGTAGGCACAGATGCAATTGGTGCTTTAACCATTGCTTATCCAGTACAGTTGATTATTTTAGCTATTGGTTTAATGCTTGGTGTTGGGTCTGCCTCTGTATTTTCAAGAGCGTTTGGTAGACGTGATTTAGAAACTATGAAGAAAGCTGTTAATACAGCGATTGTTTTAAATGTGTTGTTAACACTGACTGTGAGTTTAATTACATATATTTTTCTAGAAGATTTATTGATTTTTTTTGGTGCAACAGAGGGGAATATCGATTACGCTAGAGACTATATCTTAATCATATTAATTGCCTTAATTCCGTTTTCTTTAGGCGTCATGATGAATAATCTTACACGTGCTGAAGGTCGCGTTAGAATTGCCATGTGGTCCTTGGTGATTGGTGCTGGATTTAATATTGCTTTAGACCCTATTTTTATTTTTGATTGGGGATTGGGCCTTGGTGTTCAAGGCGCTGCTTATGCAACTGCGATCGCAAAAACATCAGCTTTCATCTATATTTTTGCACAAGCATTATCTAAAAAATCAAGTTTGGCTATTGATTTAAAACATATATATAAAATTGATTTAAAAGCTGCAAAAGAAATGTTATTGGTTGGTTTGCCATCATTCGCTAGAATTGCAATGGGTAGTGTTATGATTATTGTTGTGAATAATCTCATTAAAAATTATGCATCAACAGTAGATATTGCCACGATGACAACAGAAGATATTGCCACGATGTATCAATCCATTTATGGTGTCATTAATCGATTGCTTAGGTTTGCTTTAATGCCGGGATTTGGTTTAGTTCAAGGAATGGTGCCGATTATTGGATATAATTTTGGTGCTAAGAAATTTGGTAGAGTTCATGAAGTTATGTCCTTTGCGTCCAAATTGTTATTGGCTTACTTTACATTTGCCCTAATCATGATTATGTTCTTTTCACCAGCGTTATTCTCAATATTTACAAAAGGTGATGAAGCTGAAAATATTGAACAATTTAT
This sequence comes from Mycoplasmatota bacterium, assembly GCA_027859085.1. GTDB lineage: Bacteria > Bacillota_I > Bacilli_A > Izemoplasmatales > Hujiaoplasmataceae > Hujiaoplasma. The sequence continues at coordinate 17,611 of JAQIBJ010000005.1, read as the reverse complement.
TAATCTAGGTTCATCAGCTTTTAGAATTGTCGCCTTAGGTTTTTCATTCATTACCTATCAAGTGATTTTATCAAGTGGGTATCAAGCTATGGGTTATCCTTTAAGAGCGTTTATAGTTGCGCTTTCTAGAAGATTCATATTGTTTATTCCTTTTGCATATTTATTGACGCATTACATGGGAATAGATGGTATATGGTGGACTTTTGTTGTTGCTGATTTTGTTACAGGAATATTATCATATATAGTATATAAAATAGAAATGAAACAGTTAAAAACAAGGATTGTGAGGATATAGAAATGAATAAAGTATTTACAAGTAAAAACATTAATAACCATGAAATAAAAAATAGAATCATATTACCGCCAATGGTGACATTTAATTTTTCAGAAAACGGTTATGTGAACGATAGAAAGATTGATCATTACAAACAAATCGCTGAAAATGGTATCGGTATGATCATTGTAGAAGCTACCGCAATTCATCCGAATGGTAGATTATCAGATGATCAACTTGGTATATGGGATGATAAATTTATACCAGGTTTAAAAGAATTGGTCGATGTCGTTCATGAAGCCGATTGCAAAATTGTCATACAAATTCATCATGCGGGTTCAAAGACAAAAGTTACCGGATTGAATGAAATTGTTTCAGCTTCAGATTATAAACATGCAAGAGCATTAAAATTAGACGAAATTAAAGAAATTATTAATGATTTTAAATCCGCTGGTATTCGTGCTGAAAAAGCAGGATTTGATGGTGTTGAAGTTCATGGCGCTCATGGATATTTGTTAACACAATTCTTTTCAGAAAAATCAAATGAAAGAACTGATGAATATGGTGGTTCATTTGAAAATAGAATTAGAATTGCAAAAGAAATTTATAGTGTAATTAACGCATCAACACCAGATAATTTTATCATTGGAATGCGCATGGGGTGTAATGAAAATTCATTAGATGAATCTAAGAAATTTGCACAAACATTTGAAAATTTAGGATATGATTACTTAAGTGTCTCAACAGGATTAGATGCGACTGAGATAGATAAACCCGAGGACTTTCCTTACCACTGGATTGTTTATGGTGGAACTGAAATTAAAAAAGTTGTTGATATACCAGTAATTGGTGTTTATAAAATAAAAGAAAGAGAACAAATAGAATATCTTATCAATAATAATTTATTAGATTTTGTCGCAGTTGGTAGAGGTCAACTCGCAGATTATAATTTTACAAAACATTTAAAAGAGAATGGAGAAATACTTTATTGTTTAGAATGCAACCCATGTCAATGGCGCTATGATGGATCAAAATGTCCTAGACAAATAGAAGTTGCGAAAAAAAAAGCAAATAGATAAATCTCTTAGGTGTAAAAAAATATTATTTATGTTATAATACTTATGATAAAATTATAAACACGATAGAAAGGAGCCTAATATGAAGATTGAAAAACGTACTGATTCTTTAAGAGATGTCAGAGGAAGTCATAAAATACCTGGTGTTTTATTCGGAAAAACAATAGAGCCTATTTCTATTCAAATTGATGAAAAACCTTTCCATGATATGTATGCTGAAAAAGGGATGACACAAACTTTTGATGTAAAACTTGGAAAGAAAAAACACTTAGTTTATATTAAAGACATTCAAAGAGATATCATAAAACATAACCAATTTTTGAATATTAAGCTACAAAAAGTATCGAAAGACGATACAATTACTACAGACATTCCAATACACATTGTAGGAAGAGAAGCTGTAGAAAAACCAGGAATTATTATATCAATACCTAATGATTCATTAGAAGTTGAATATAATGTTGGATCTGGTGTAGCAAGAATTGATGTAGATGTTTCAGAATTAAAAGTTGGAGATTCTTTACATGTTAAAGATTTAGACATTCCAGAAGGTTTAAAAGTATTGGTTGATCCAGAACAAACAGTTGTTTCTGTGATTGAAAACACTTATATTGAGGAAGAAGTAGAAACTGAAGAAGAATTAGATGCTTCAGATGTTGAAATCATTACTGAAAAAGATTCTGACGAAGATGAAGAAGTAGAAGAAAAAGAAAAATCTAAAGACAAAGACAGAGACAAAGACAAGAAAAGAAATAAATAACTTAAAGATTAAAAACACTCTTAATGGAGTGTTTTTTTTTGTTAAAAAGGGATATATCTGATATTTTTATCAAATAATATAAGTTTTCCCAATAAAAACCTTGGGTTATACGTATATACATTGAAGGCAGAATGGTATAATAAGTGTGGAGGGAATTTATGCCGATTAACTTTGACGACTATATAGACAAACTCATACTTAAAGACGACCAAGCCTTTGAAACTGTTTACGAACATACTAAAAAAGGTGTTTTTTCAATAATCATTTCTTTAGTGAGGAATAGAACCATTACGGAAGACTTAATGCAAGATACCTATATTAAAATGATTAAAAAGATTAAACAATATAAAAGAGGAAGAAACTTTAATGCATGGTTAATGCAAATCGCAAAAAATACTGCATTAGATTATCTAAGAAAATCAAATAGAGAAACCATATATGATCCACAAGAACAATCATATATACATGACTCATTAAAAACAGAAGCAAAAACATATGATGTATTAGATTTGGTGAAATCATTAAATGAAGAAGAAAAACAAATCGTCTTGTTAAGAGCTGTCGCAGATATGAAATTCAAAGACATTGCTAAAACAGTTAATAAACCATTAGGAACTGTATTATGGATCTATAATAAATCAATTAAATCACTGAAAAAGGAGGTGGGTCCAGATGAATAATAAAGATATAAAAAACAGAATTAAAGAAAAAGCGTTATCAGAAATGCCAGATATACTTCATAAAATTGATTTAAACTCAATTGATATTGAACCTGAACAAGTTAAAAGTAACGTGGGATTACACATTAATTTTAAATTGGCTTTTACATCATTTTTATTAATTATCACTGGTTTTTTAGCCTTTCAATTATTTAACATTTCAGACTCAACCTATCCTTTAGATTCTGATGCTGAATTATTAGGCTTTGAAACAGTCTCGGCACAAGCATTACTTGATTATTCAATAATAGAAGAAACTGATTTAGGTATCGAATTAAACATGAACCCACAATCAGAAGCAAATGATACAGAGGAATATTTAAATGAAATGACACCAATGATTGAATTAGCAGAATTAATTGTAAATGATAAGGATAGTATTTCTTATGAAGAAAGCGATTCAAATATAGAAGGTTATCAAAAGAAAATTCTTTTTAGAGCCCAAAATTTATCTGGAGATGCAATTGAATATAATATATATTACAATCAAGTGAATGGAAATATGTCTGGGAAAATAGTCAATGGTGATTATGAGTATGAGTTTACAAAAGATAATCAAAATTTAAAATTATATAAAAATGAAACAGATTTTATTGAAGTATCAAACACGAAAGCTGAAACAGCACATGAGTTTACATATCGTTATGTTATAAATCAAACAGAACAGTTTTCAGCGAATATTAAAATGGCAATACAGGATAATAACTATCAAGCAGAGTTTAATTATGAGAACAATAAAGGTATTAAAATTAGTTTAATGATGAGAAGACAAAACCCAAGTACAATGGACGTGGATTATGACATTGAAGATCAAACAAAGAAAATGAATGGTCGATTCAATGTTGATGTACAAGATGATCAAGTCACTGGCAAAGAGATGTATCATTTTATGTTTAATGATTCATCAACTGCACAAGAAGAGAAACCTGGTAGGCCTCATCATAGCCAACCAGGAAATTCTCCTGATCAAGATCCTCCAGGAAACAATCCCAATCCAGACCCACCAGGACACAATTATTAAATAAATTTAAATAATACCAATAAAAAGAAGCATTCATACGTATATTAATCAAAGGAGGCAACAAAATGAAAAAAATATTAGTAATTATATTAGGATTAACAATTGGATTAACAGTTATAAGTTGTACAGACACAATTGAAAATGAGGCAGTTGTTCAGTCGGATGAACAAGTTATTGCTCTTGAAGCTATTTCATCTTCTATGTTATTATCGTATGATCAAACGTCAGTAGGAGAAATGAAAAACCCTATTGATAATACGAGTTTATCAGAAGAAGAAATTAATGACTTAGATTATTATGTAGAAATGGTGGAAGCCTTCTTAGGAAATGACAATTTAGAAGTTGTATCTCAAGAATCAGATAATGAAGACTACGAGATGATGATCGTTTATACTACATTTAACTTAAATGATGATGAAATGGTCTATACATTATATTACAATGTGTATGATTTAGATGAAGAAACAACTACAGAAGAAACAACTACAGAAGAAGCAACTACAGAAGAAGCAACCACTGAAGAAGCAACTACTGAAGAAACAACTACAGAAGAAGCAACTACAGAAGAACCAACAACAGAGGAAGCGACTACTGAAGAAGCGACTACTGAAGAAGCAACTACTTTAGCATTTGGCTCACAAAACCAAACAAGTGAAGAACCTTTTAGATTCATTGATGAAGATGATGAATATGCAACTGAAGGTATCAAAGGAATTCTTGTTTATGGTGATGTTACTTATGAATTAGAAGGAAAAATCTTAAATATCGAAGGTAAAGAAATTGTTAGAGTACGTTCTTATATCGATGAAGATAATTATGTTATAGTTAATTATCAAAAAGATGTAACTGAAGTTGATAAAGAAAAATTCTTCTTCCAAATGGTTGAAGATGGTCAAGTTATCACAAGATCTAAAGTGATGATATTCGAAAGTGACAATATGCAACATGTTCAAATTGAATTCATTGATGGAGATAACTATGAAAGATATCAATTCCATATGAGAGAAAAAGATGGCGTAACTTATATTCATATAAATTACAATATCGATACTGAAGAAGAAACAAGCAAAGGGAACATTCAATTAACAAAAACAATTGACCCTGAAACAGAAGAAGTTATTTATTCTTATAAAATAACTCCTAATAATGGGCAAGGCTCAGAGTATAATAAAACACATAAAGGTAGACCAGACAATGCAGGTAGATCAAATCAAGACTCATCAAGAACACAAGCTTAATCAAATATAATAAAAGAAACAAGTTTAGTTTAATCTAAGCTTGTTTTCTTTTTAGAATTGATTGTTTTATGATATACTAATAATAATAAAATGGAGGCTGTATGAAGAGGATATTTACATTGTTCTTATTTGTGTTTATCATGATGTTTTTCACAGGATGTGATGCATTTAGTGTGACAGATGTTTCAGGAACTGAAACAACAGAAATCAATTATGATGATTTAACAACAGATGAACCAACAACAGAGGAACCAACAACAGAGGAACCAACAACTGAAGAACCAACAACAGATGAACCAACAACAGAAGAATCAACAACAGAAGAACCAACAACAGAAGAACCAACGACAGAAGAAATCACAACTGAACCTGTGACATACATTAATAATTCATTTATTCCAGAAGGATATTCTTTATTGCAAGATGAACTTGATGCTTTTGGTATTCCATCAATGGGGGATGTTAATATATTGGTTTTTGCAGTGGACTTTCCTGATTCAAAATATACCAATGAAAATCCAAGTATTTTAGATATTGAAACAGCGTTTAACGGCGAATCAAATGATTTGGATTTTGAGTCAGTTAGAAGTTACTATCAAATATCTTCTTACAATCAATTAAACATAAACGCAGATGTATATGGTTATTATACATTGTCAGAAAATGCTAGTTATTATGAAACGGAAAACGAGAAATATATTGCGATAGATCCTGTTACTGGTGAATATGTTTATGATGATAGTGAAGTGACGCATGTTGAGAGTGATATTATTTTTGAGTTATTAACATATTATGATGACCAAATTGATTATAATGATTATGATAGTAATAATGATGGGTTAATTGATGGTATATATATTGTCTATAATTATCCATCTGATTCCGAAAATGATTTATGGTGGGCTTATCAATATAATTACAGCTATACAGATTCATTTGATGGTGTTAGTCCTGACTATTATATGTGGGCATCTAATGATTTTTTAAATGAAGGTATCGATGATATTAATGCACGTACATTCATTCATGAAACAGGCCATATGATGGGACTTGATGACTACTATGATTATTCTTATGAAGACGACTATAATAATGGTGGTTTAGGCAGTTATATGATGGATTATAATGTTGGAGACCATGATCCTTTTTCAAAAATATTAATGGGTTGGATAAAACCAATTGTCATTGAATCTTCAACAACTATAAATATATTACCACATTTAGAGAGTGGTGACGTTTTGTTGATTACTGATGAATGGAATGGAACGATATTCGACGAATATTTATTGGTCAGTTATTACACCCCTGATGGATTAAATAGTTATGATCCTGACTATATTTTCACGGAATCGGGAATTAGTATTTTTCATGTGTCCGCTAGAATTGATGATGGATATTTAGTAGATTCATACTACTATTCAATCTTTAATAACAATAACACGGATACTCCGAATAAACTTATTGATATTGTTGAAGCTGATATGAATGAAAGTATTGAACAATACGAAATCATTGAGAATTCTGATCTTTTTCAAGAAGGTGATGTACTTGGAGTAGACATCTATCTTGATTATAAGTGGTATGATAATACTTACATTGATTTTACTGTATCAATAGATTCAATTACGAATGAAAAAGCAACAATTACAGTTACATATAAATGATTTTTGAAACAATTATCTTATCTATGTATAACCTTAAAAAATAAATATAATGAAATAAATATCATATTTAATATATAATATATTCATGGTATAATAATAGCAATCGGAGGAATAAAATGAAAAAAATTGTAGGTTTATTATTTTTATTAGTTTTTGCATTTGTCGGTTGTCAAAACAAACAATTGAGTTTGCCTCAAAATATAGTTTATGATTATGAAGGTTTTATTATTTGGGATGAAGTTGAGAATGCTGATGAGTATTTAATTAATATAGAAGAAAATGAATTTGTAAGTCAAGTAGCTGTTTTTGATATTACTGATATTATTACAGAAAAAGGGATTTACGATGTAGAAATCATTGCATTGGCTGATGATTATGAAAGTTCAGTTCCCGCTATTTTTTCGATAGGTGTTGATTATAACTTAAATGCAACGATTGATTTAACAATTCAAGGAGATTCACTAATTTGGGAACCAATATTTTTGGCCAATCATTATTTAGTGAGTTATGGATTTGAATTTGCAATAGTCGATGATACAAGTTTTGATTTATCGTCTTTATCATCTGGTGATCATGCGATTACAGTTCAAGCTGTTTTCCCAGGAGGATCAAAAACTGAAACATTTACCATTAATTATACAAAATAAAAAGTATAATAATAACACCTCTAATTTGATAGTTAGAGGTGTTTTTTTTAAATTTCTTTTATAAAATTTTTAATTAATGTGCTTATTCTTGTGATGGCTTTTTTGCTTGTTTCTAAAACTTCTTCATGAGATAAAGGTTGTTTTGAAATGCCAGTCGACATATTGGTAACGATTGATAATCCAAGGACTCGCATATTTGCATGTCTTGCCAGAATGACTTCTGGAACGGTGCTCATCCCTATGACATCTCCACCTAACATTCTATACGCTCTGATTTCGGCTTTGGTTTCATAACTAGGTCCTAAGTAGGAAACATAAATACCATGTTGTAGCTTAATGTTTTCTTTTCTAGCAACTTCATCAATAATCTTTCTGAATCCATAGTCATAAGGTTCTGACATATCGACAAATCTTGGTCCTAAGGATTGATTGTTTTGTCCAACTAAAGGATTTCTTCCTAACATATTGATGTGATCTTCAATAACCATAATATCGCCTGGATGGAAAGTTTCATTCATACCACCACAAGCATTGGTTACAATCATATTCTTGACGCCTATTTCAGCAAAACTTTGAATTAATAAACGCATATCGGCATCCGAGATGCCTTCATAATAGTGCTTTCTTCCTTCAAGTACTAAAATAGGTTTTTTTTGAATATAACCCATGTGTAACTGACCGAGATGTCCGATGGATTCATCGGTGTCTAAATTAAATAATTCATTATAAGAAACGGTCTCACTATCTGATAATTCTTTAATAAAATCGTTGATTCCAGATCCTAGGATAATCATTGTGTCAGGTATTTTATTAAATTTATTTGTAATCCTGTCTTTTAACATATTCATCACCTCACCTATATTATAACCATTTGTTAGAAAAAAAACACCTCAATTTGAGGTGTTTTTGCATAAATTTAGATTACAAAGTTTCCATCTTTAAAGATTTGTACTTTTTTTCCATCTGGTGTTTCACCAACAATGTCTAAATCTTTAGAACCGAACATAAAATCAACATGAGCCATAGAGTTGTTATAACCATGCTTTTCTAAATCTTCTTTAGACATGTCAGTTCCACCTTTAATATTCATTGGATAAGCTCTACCTAATGCTAAATGGCAAGAAGCATTTTCATCGAATAAAGTATTAAAGAATAAAATATTAGATTGTGATATTGGTGAGTCATAACCAATTAAAGCAACTTCACCAAGGTAAGAAGAACCTTCATCAAAATCAATTATGTTTTGAAGATTGTCTTTGCCTTCTTTGGCATCATAATTGATAACTTTTCCGTCTTTGAATTCTAACCAGAAATCTTCAATTAAATTCCCTTGATAATCCAAAGGTTTTGTGGCAACAACTTTACCATTAACACCTGTTTTCAAAGGCATTGTAAAGTTTTCTTCCGTTGGAAGGTTTGGATTGAAAACAGTACCATTTGCAGCTATTTCTTGGCCGCCTGACCAGATATGGTTATTAACCAATTCAACAGTCAAATCTGTACCTAATTCGTTTTTAAAATGCAGCGCTTTGAATTGATAATCATTCAAAATTTTATTGTGTTTGATTAAACGGTCATTATGTTCTTTCCATTCTTTCACTGGGTCAGTGTCTTCAGTGACTCTTGATGCTTTGAAGATTGCGTCCCATAATGCTTCGACTGCTTCATCTTCATCTTTGTCTGGGAATACTTTTTTAGCCCATACAGGATTTGATGCAGCGATGATTGTCCATTGACTTCTATTACCCATCATGTGTTCTCGATAAAAATTAAGGGCTTTAGAAGAGGCAACAGCTTGTGCTTGTTGTTTCTTAGGATCTAAACCTTTGTTTAATCCTGGAATTGGTGAAACAATACTTATTACACATGCGCCTTTGTTAACAAAATATTTGAATTTTTCAATGGCATATTCTGGTATATCTTGTAAAGTTTCAATGGTTTGATATTCAACACTCATTTTCCCAGTATAAGCATCACGCCAGTTAACAATAACTTCTTTAGCGCCCGCTTTGTAAGCTTCCTCTACAACTTTTCTTACGATTTCTTTTGAATCCGTTGGACCATTAACAACAACAACTTGATCTTGTTGAACGTTTGCTCCAACTTGGACAGATAAATTGGCTAATTTATCTACTAATAATTCTTTTGGCATATCATCATTCCTTTCTGTTTTTCGCTAACAATAGTATAACATGAATTTTATTGAAAAAAAAACATTTCATTTAGAAATGTGGTATTTATAAGCGTAGGATAACTATGATATAATATAAGTGATGAATGCATAGAAAGGTGGATGAATATGGAAGATAGAACTTATGTAAGTTGGATATTTATAGAAAGTTTTATGGTTGAAGCTTTTAAAAAGGTTGGTATACCAGAAAAAGATGCTTACATTTGTGCTGATGTATTAATGGAAAGTGATAAAAGAGGCATTGAATCTCATGGTATTAATCGGTTTAAACCAATCTATATAGACAGAATTCTAGATAAAATTCAAAAACCAGTAACAAAAATTGATGTTTTAAAAGAAACACCAACAACGGCTGTATTTGATGCAAATGATGGCATGGGTATGGTCGCAAGTCATCAAGCCATGCAAGTGGCTATAGATAAAGCCAAGAAATACGGTATGGGCATGGTCGCTGTCAGGAATTCTACCCATTATGGGATTGCAGGATATTATGCAACTATGGCAACCAAAGCAGGTATGATTGGCATTACAGGCACCAATGCTAGGCCATCGATTGCCCCAACGTTTGGTGTTGAAAATATGTTAGGAACCAATCCGTTAACATTTGGTTTGCCAACAGACGAAGATTTTCCGTTTGTTTTAGACTGTGCAACAAGCATTACCCAAAGAGGTAAAATAGAATACTTTGCAAAAATTGGTAAAGACACCCCTGAGGGTATGGTGGTTGGTAGAGATGGTTTAGCAAAAACAGATTCAAAACAAATATTAAAAGATTTAAAAACAGAAAACGCTGCCTTAGCACCTCTTGGCGGTATCGGAGAAGAACTTGCTGGCTATAAAGGATATGGATATGCGACAATTGTTGAAATTTTAAGTTCCGCTTTACAAGCTGGAAACTTTTTGAAAATGTTAAGTGGTGTTAATAAATCTGGTGAAAAGACACCATATCATTTAGGCCATTTCTTTATGGCCATTGATACTGAAGCATTCATGGGACTGGAAAGTTTTAAGAAGACTGCTGGAGATATATTAAGAGAATTAAGGAATTCTCAAAAAGCACCAGATAGTCAAAGAATATTTACTGCAGGTGAAAAAGAACATGAGGCATGGTTAGAAAGAAAAGATAAAGGGTTACCATTAACAAAAGCTTCTAAAAAAGACATTCAGGAGGTGAATGAAATGTTAGATCTTAATATAAATCTACCATTCAAATTATGAGCAAGTACGATGGCCAAATTAAAAAATTATCCCCATTACAATTTAAAGTGACTCAGACTAAAGGTACCGAACCAGCGTTTGATAACGAATATTTTGATGAAAAAAGGGATGGTATTTACATTGATATTATTTCAAAGAAACCATTATTCTCTTCAACAGCCAAATATGATTCAGGATGTGGGTGGCCTTCATTCACAAAACCAATTGATGAAAAAGTGGTTTCAGAGAAAAATGATTTCACACATGGTATGGTAAGAACAGAGATACAATCCGCTGAAACCGAAAGTCATTTAGGTCATGTTTTCAATGATGGACCTGAAGATAAAGGTGGATTAAGATATTGTATTAATTCTGCGTCTTTGGAGTTTATACCAAAAGAGGAAATGCAAGCATTAGGATATGATCAGTATTTATATTTATTTGAGGAGGGAAATGAATGAAAGATAGAATCGAACAAAATAGAAAAGCCATAAGACCGAGTTGGTCTGATTTATATGATTTAAAAACATATAAAAAAATGAATAAACCAAAACCTGAAAAATTTCTACATATAGACAATGGATTGACAATTGATTTATTAAAAGAATTTAAGGATATTAAACAAAAGAGTTTAAGTGAATGTATTGCTTCAAGACGAAGTTTAAGAGCTTTTAAAGATCAATCCCTTACTTTCGAAGAACTCTCATATTTATTATGGGAAACATCAAGGGTTGATCATATTGAGAATGATATTGTCTATAAAACAATACCAACCGCCGGTGCGACAAATTCAGGAGAAACTTTTGTTTTTATCAATGATGTTGAGAAAATAGAATCAGGTGTATATTTATATATACAAGACAAACATCAATTATCATTAGTCAATGATGATGACAATATTAATGAAATAGTAAATAAAGCTTTGTTAAGACAATTAAGGGGCGCTCAAGTCGTATTCTATTTCACTCATGTTTTACCACGAGTAGAATACAAATATGCATACTTTGGACCGAAACTCGCAACCTTAGAAGCTGGACATGCTTGTCAAAACCTTTCTTTAACTGCAGAAGTGATTGATGCTGGCGCTTGTGCAATCGCTGCTTACAATCAAGAAGAAACAGATCATTTATTAAAAATTAATGGTGCAGATCATTTTACAATATATTGTGCTACAGTCGGGAAGAAAAAATAATTTAAGGAAAAGGGAAATTCTATGAAAATCAATGAAATTAGGTATACAACACTAGACAAACTAGAAAAAATGCCTCGTTTTGACTTGAAGGCTATGCCTAAAAAAGCAAAATGGTACTTACAAGTTTTAGCGTGGATATTGGCTTTACCGGAAACGTTTATCACAAAAATAAAAATTAGGAAACACAGAATGAAAGACTTAAAAGGTGGTTACTTAATGCTGTGTAACCACAATAGTTTTTTTGATTTCAAACTTGCAACCAAAGCGATTTTTCCTAGAACAGCAAATTATATTGTTGCTATAGATGGTTTTATAAACAGAGAAAAAATCATGAGAAATGTAGGATGCATTGGAAAAAGAAAATTTGTTCCAGATCCATCACTGATTAGACAAATAGATCATAGTGTCAATAAATTGAATAATATATGTATGCTTTATCCAGAAGCAAGATATTCACTTGTAGGTACAACTGCTATTTTACCTGAGAGTGTGGGAAAGATGATAAAGAAATACAAATTTCCTGTCGCAACTTTGATTACTCATGGTCATCATTTACATCAACCTGTATGGAATTTAAGAACACATAGGGTTAGAGTAGAAGCAGATATGACATATTTATTGACCCCTACAGAAATTGATGATTTATCAATTGAAGAGATTAATGCGAAGGTAAGAGATGCTTTTCAATATAATGACTATCAATATCAATTTGAAAATAAAATAAAAATCAAAGATCTACAAAGGGCTAAAAATCTTCATAAACCACTTTATAAATGTCCTCACTGTTTATCAGAAAAACATATGTCGTCTCAAGGAACAATTCTCTATTGTAGTCATTGCCACGAAACCTATCATTTAGATGAATATAACCAACTTCACAATCACAATGGTGACACTAAATTCTCATCTATACCAGATTGGTTTGAATGGGAAAGAGAAGTTGTTAGAAAAGAAGTCTTAAACGGGCAATATCACGTTGAGACAGATGTTTATATAGATTCATTACCCAATAGCACGGGATTTTATAGATTAGGCATTGGCAACTTAACACACGGTGCTGAGGGATTTAAATTAAGTGCAGTGATTGATAATATAGCTTTTTTACTTAAAAAACCAATTTTAACAAAATATGGTGTGCATATAGAATATGATTATTTTGGAAAAGGTGATTGTGTCAGTATATCAACGCTAAATGATACCTATTATTTATTTCCTGTTAATCAAGATGTCCCTGTTACAAAATATCACTTTGCAGTAGAAGAATTATATATTCAAGAGGAGAAAAAGTTCAATGCCAACAAAACTAGAAAAAACAATCAATGAAACCAATAAGCCAATTACTAAATCAGATATAATAAATGCATTAAAACAATTAGGGTTACACGCTCAATCAAAAGTAGAAGTTCATGCATCATTATCGACTTTTGGTTTTATCGTCAATAAGCAATATGATGTGCTTGATGCTTTGATTGAAACCATCACACAAGGCGTGATTATTATGCCTGCGCATACGTCTGAAATGACGAATCCTAGAGACTGGGAAAATCCGCCGGTGCCAAAAGATTGGATTCCCATTATAGAAGAAAATCGGAAACCATTTAACCCTAAGACTTTTATGCCTGAAAGGATAGGTATAATACCAAAAACCTTTCTTATATATCCTGGAGTAAAAAGGACCTGTCATCCTGAAGTTTCTCTTTCAGTACTCAATCAAACAAATGATTCGCATTGGTTAGATCATAGTTTTGACGATCGTGATTTAATCCATCCACTCTATAAGTTAAAAGAAGAAAAAGGACATATATTAATGATGGGCACAGATTTTTATACCTGTAGTTCTATCCACTTAAGTGAATTCTTAAGTGATTACGCAACCATTGATCAATATGATTATGAGGTAGTGATAAACGATAAAGTTATAAAAAAAACCATCACCACCAAATATTTTGATGATGATGATATAAATTTTAAAGCAATAAGTGAAACTTATATTGAAAAATATAAGAATACGGATGCTTATAAGCAAGTTAAAGTTGGAAATACAACTTTAACATTAATTGAAGCTGAAAAGCTTTATGACATTGCAAAAGCATTTCATCTGAATTATAAAAAATAATCAATCATAAGCTATATGACCGTTACATCTGGTTTCAGTACCGATTTCGTAATGGTCTTTTTTATTGATGATGATTTGACCGCGACCAAATCCACCGCTTGACGGGTCAATAAATGCCTTATGTCCAAGTTTTTCTAAATCTTTTTTAACAGATTCATCAAAATATGTTTCCAAAGCGACTTTTAATTCTTTATCCCATCTAAATCTTGGAGCGTCTAACGCTTCTTGAGGGTTCATATCAAAATCAATCATATTCATCAATACTTGTAAATGACCTTGTGGTTGCATGAATCCACCCATGACACCAAATGGTCCAATTGCGGCATCATTCTTTTTGATGAAACCAGGAATAATTGTATGATAAGTTTTCTTTCTAGGTTCTAGTGCATTGGCATGATCTGGATCTAATGAAAAAGTATGACCTCTATTTTGTAAAGAGATACCTGTTCCATCCACAACCAATCCACTACCAAAGCCCATATAATTACTTTGAATAAATGACACCATATTGCCACGTTTATCTGCAGTTGCTAAATAGACAGTACCTGAAGATTTATAGTCAATAGGTTCCATCAGTTTTGCTTTGTCAGTCAAATCTTTTTCTCTTAATTCTATATATTCATTACTGATAAAATATTCTGGTTTCATTTCCATAAACTTAGGATCTGTTAAATATTTATGTGTATCACTAAAAGCTATTTTTATGGCCTCTATTTGTTTGTGTAATGTTTGAATATCGTCCTTTTTAACTTCTTTATCTTTTAGTAAGTTTAATGCCATTAAACAAGTTAATCCTTGTCCGTTTGGTGGAAGTTCTAATATGTCATAGCCCTTATAATTTAAAGACATTGGTTCAACAAAATGACAATCATATTTAGCCAAATCATTTTCATCTATAAAACCATTGTGTTTTTTCATGAACTTGACTATTTTTTCTGCCAAATCACCTTTGTAAAAACTTTGAGCGGCTGTTTTGCCGATTTCTTCTAAAGTATCTGCTAAATCATCGTTTCTAAAAAAGTCACCAGCTTTGTATCGTCTGCCGTTGTCTGTAAATGTTCTAAAGAAATGATTATACTCAGCTGTTTTATTTGATTTTTGATAAACTTCAATGGCCTTATCAAAATAATGACCAACAGTCTCGCTAAGACAAAAACCATTTCTTGCTAGATTAACAGCGGGTTGTAAAACTTCTTCTAGAGAAAGAGTACCGAACTTCTTGATTAATGACGCCCAACCCTTAGGTGTACCAGGTACAGTGACAGGTACAACACCAAACTTAGGCATTTCAGTGTAACCTCTTTCTTTAACTTTATCGATAGAAATATTTCTTGAACTATAGCCAGAACTATTTAACCCATAGGTTTTTCCTTCAAAATGTACGATAGCAAAGCAATCACTTCCGATACCATTGCTACAAGGTTCGACAACTGTAAGTGCAGCAGCACAAGCAACAGCGGCATCTATAGCATTACCACCTTTTTTTAGTATTTCATAGCCGGCTTGAGATGCAAGACCTTCACTCGATGCAACGACTTGATTTTTTGCATAGGTCACTTTCCTACGGCTTAAATATTGATTATTCATAATTTCACCTCTATATCTATTATAACATAAAAAAAAGTTAAAACTTTTTAGGTTTTAACTTAGTAAAATTTATCTTCAATTCTTTGTTGTTTTCTGTCTTCTAAAAATCCTCTTTTTGTTAAACGTTTATCAAATCTGTAGATTAAATATACCTGTATTAAAGCAACAAAAAACATGACGACAAAATTTGTGATATTGAAACTAGAAATTATTCTATTAACAGTTCCAGCTTCATTTGTTTGAAAAAAGCCAACTAAATAACCTGTTATCACATAGCGGTTACTGGTATAAAATAAAATATTATAAACTGTCAAAGTCATTAAGAGTCTTTCGATGGACAATCTTGTTTTGGTTTGTAATAGAATGCCAAAAGAAATAAAGAATATTGCAAAACCTCCTACATCAACGAAAGATCTAAATAGCAACCATACTTCCTCAGTCGATACCAATTGATATGCAGTTACGAAAAAACCAATGATTATAAATATTGTAACAGCGTGATATGCAATTATTAATCTTGTTTCACGATAGAAAATTAAACAGATGATATTAAATACAATCATTAAACCGGCGATTGGCAAATAGCCAACAATACCGGTAAACCAAAATACTCCAGCAAGTATCGTTGATAAAAATACAATAGTCATGTTTATATATTTGCGCATAAAAACTCCCTTTTTAAAAATAGTATCATACTTTAATTGTAATGTAAATAAGCACCAGAATACTGATGTTTAAATTCTAAAGTTCTGTAAATTTGGTAATGATTGTTTTAACAATCGCTAACGTTTTAGTCATTTCTTTGATAGAAACATATTCATATGGACCATGGTAATTGTATCCACCTGTTCCTAAGTTAGGACAAGGTAATCCCATAAATGATAATCTTGCGCCATCTGTTCCACCACGAATTGGTTCAATAATTGGTGTTACATCATTTTCCTTAATAGATTCAATGGCTAAGTTTATCTTCTCTTGATGATCATCTAAAACTTCTTTCATATTAAAATATGAATCGCTTAACTCTAATTCACAAGCTTTATAATTATATTTTTGATTGATGAATTCTTTGATGATTGTAAAATCATCTTTTTGTTTATTAAATAATTCTTTGTCATGATTACGAATAATCATCACCATATTTGTTTTTTCTACAGTTCCTGTTTGTGAGACCAAATGATTAAATCCTTCATAGTTTTCAGTTAATTCGGGTTTTAATGCTTTGGGTAATAAGCCATAGAATTCATTGGCGATGTCTAATGAATTGATTAATTTATTCTTTGCTGAACCAGGATGCACTGATTGTCCGATAAATGTTATTTTTGCGGTCGCAGCATTAAAATTCTCATAAGCAATTTCTCCAACTTTAGATCCATCTAAAGTGAACCCAAAATCGGCGTTAACTTTTTCAACATTAATATATTCAGTTCCTGTACCAACTTCTTCATCAGGTGTGAAGACAATCACAATTTCTCCATGTTTGAAGTTTTCATTATTTTGAATATATTCAACAATTGTCATGATTTGGGCCACACCTAATTTATCATCTGCACCAAGTAAGGTTGTGCCATCAGTAACAATCAAGTCATCGCCAATTTTATCATTTAAATTTGGAAATTTTTTAGGGTCTAAATATATTTCTTTTTCTTCATTTAATAGAATTTTACCGCCATCATAATTTTTCATAATTTTGGGCTGAACATTCTTACCACTAGCATCAGGTGATGTGTCCACATGAGCGATTAATGCAAGTTTTGGGACCTCTTTTTTAATATTACTAGGAATACGACCAATCACATACCCGTATTCATCAATATCGGCTAAAACACCCATTTCATTCAATTCTTTTAATAAATCTTTTAAAAGAACCCATTGTTTGTCAGTTGATGGGTAACTGTTTGAGTTTGAATCAGATTGAGTATCGTATTT
>JAQIBJ010000043.1 GCA_027859085.1 Mycoplasmatota bacterium | reverse complement strand
TACGAGGAGTGTTAATGGTGAATATCCACTCAACATTTTACTTGACTTTTATAATTATAATTGATAAACTACTATGTGTGATAGAGTAATTATTTTAAGGGGAGATATATTATGAAAGTAGCCGTATTAACAGACTCAGCTTCCAATTTAAGTGAAGCATTTATTAAAGAACATAAAAACCTATTTGTAGTACCATTAATGATTGTTGTTGATGGCAAAGAATATAGGGATCAATTAGAAATAAGCGCATCTGAAGTTTATAAGAAACTAGATGCTCATGAAGTCAAAACATCACTACCAGCTTTAACTGATTTAAATGAAACATTAGCAACCATTAAAAAGGACGGATATACTCATTTAGTCGTGATAAACATATCATCTGGATTAAGTGGAACTTTTAATTCATTTAGATTGGCTTTAGAAGAAGTAAAAGATTTAAAAATATCACATTTTGATACAAAAACACTTGGTGGTGGAGAAGGATTTATTGTAGAATATGCTTTAGAGTTAATAGAAAAGAATACTGCGTTTTCTAAAATACTTCCATTATTAAAGGAATTAAGAAATAAAGACAGTATGGCTTACTATACCATTAACACATTAAAGTATTTACGTGAAGGTGGAAGAATCGGAAAAGTAGAAGGTACGATTGGTGATTTATTACATATTAAGCCTGTGATTACTGTGAATGAAGAAGGTGTCTACGTGACATTATCTAAAGCTTTTGGTTTAAAAAGATCTTTGTTAAAGATGAAGTCAATTTTAATTGATGAATATAAAGATGACTTAATCGATTTAATTATTCATTTTGGAAATAACGAGGACAAAGCAAAAGAACTTGCTGAGAAGTTAAAACCAGTTCTAAACATCAGAAACTTAAAGCTAGTGAGATTAACACCAGTCCTTGGTGTTCATACAGGTCCTGAAATTATTGCTTATATAGTGAGACGAATTAAATAATTCTTTAATGATAAAGTAAGAAGGAGATATTTTTCTCCTTCTTTGTTTTATGATTAAATTTTGTAAAAAATAGACAATTTATATTGGTTCTTGTTATAATAAAGATAACATTGGGAGGCAGTTATATGAATGAATATATTAGAAAGTTTAAAGAAGGCACTCTATTCTTAACGATTGTGGGACCTGTCACAAAAAATGAATTGACAGATAGCGATAAAGTTAGTGATGAATATTTAAATAAAGATTGTTTAAAGTTCGTACCTGCGAGTGGCGCCGCTACACGCATGTTTAGAGATTTATATGTCTATCTAAATGAACAAAAAGAAACAGATTTTATCAAAAAGTTCTTTGATGAGTTAAAGAATTTTTCGTTTTATAAAGAGATTAAAAGCGCTGATTTTGATCGTAACCGTTTAGGAGACAGAGTTGAAATCATTAATTGTTTATTAAAAGATAAATTAAATTATGGTAAGGTACCAAAAGCACTTATTAAGATGCATGCTTATGATGATTTATTCGCAACCCCAATTGATGAACACATTTATGAAGGTGAACAGTATTTAAATCCAGATCATATTAGAATACATTTTACCATTTCTAAAGAGCATGAAGAACTATTTAATGTATATGTTAAAGAGGCTATTAAAGATAAAGATAATATTGAAATTACTCATTCATTCCAAAAAGAAGAAACCAATACCTTAGCGGTTGATATGGATAATGAGCCCGTTATTAAAGAAGATGGTGAACCGTTATTTAGACCAGGTGGGCACGGCGCTTTAATTGAAAATTTAAATGATTTAGATGCGGATATTATTTTTATTAAAAATATTGATAATGTCTGTCACAGAAGTAAAGCCAAAGACACCATTGATTCTAAGAAAAAACTAGCATCGATTGGTTTAGAGGTTAAAAAACAAATCGATGAGCACATCCAAGGTTTGTTAACGGATGATTATGATTTAGATGAAGTCAATGAGTTTTTACAAAAGACATTAAACATTTTTTATATGAATGAACTGACAAGAGATAGAGCGTTATCGTTCTTACACAGACCATTAAAGGTTTGTGGTGTTGTAAAAAACCAAGGAGAACCGGGTGGTGGACCATTTATTGTTAATAATGGCGAATACACTGATTTACAGATATGTGAAACGTCTGAAATAGATTTAAGCATTGATGAAAATAAAGAAATACTCAATCAATCCGCGTATTTTAATCCTGTTGATTTGGTATGCTTTGTTAAAGATTACAAACATGAGAAGTTTAATTTATTGGATTACACCAATAACAATAGATACTTCATTACTGAAAAGACTTACAAGGGCAAAAAGATTAAAGCTATAGAACATCCTGGTTTATGGAACGGTGCAATGCATGATTGGAATACATTGTTTGTAGAAGTACCTTTAACAACCTTTAATCCAGTAAAAAATGTTAACGATCTTCTAAGAGATGGACATCAAGCTTAATATCAATCATTTTACTAATTTAGAATGTGTATAGAGACACTTATATCGATTTTTAAGCAATTTAATTCAAAATTGATGGTTACTAACTGAAGCAATTGCTTAAAGTGCTTATATGACAAAAAAAAGATTCCTGTTAGGGAATCTTTTGTATTTATATAGCGTGTATTTCTTTGATAAGAAACTCTTTGCCACTAATGATTGAAAACTCTTTGGAACTGCATATTGGACAGGTATTATTGTTTTCAACTAGATTGTAGTTGAAACTACAATCATTGCATTGACCAAGTCCAGGCGTGATTTCCATTTTTAAAATCGTATCTTTTAACTTAGACTTTTCAACCGCAATAGGATAAACATCTTCAATATATTTAGGATAAACGCCTGATAATTCTCCAACTTGTAAAACAAGTGTATGAATTTTTTTAATATCATGTTCATCCATATAGTTTTCTAATTGTTTAACTATTTGAATGACGATGCCTAATTCATGCATTTTTTTTATTTCTTGTAAATTTTGATTTGAAATTTCTAAAGCTTATACGAACTTTTCGTTTGATTGCATGTTTGATAACAACTTTTTTAAGATCAGGGAAATCAACACCAAATTCATTTCTTGTTTTTACAAGTTTAATTGCATCAAACTTACAACGTGTTGTACAGGCACCACAACCAACACACATAAATTTATCAACAATCGTAATACCACATTTTAAACAACGACTGGTTTCATTTATGACTTGCTCTTCACTCAATGTCCCACGAGGGTCTTCAAATGAGCCTTCTATTTTATCAATGTGTTTTGTATAAGTTCTTTCTCTAGAAACATGATCATAACCAGACAAGTCAAGTTTATCTTTATTTAAAGAGAAGTAGGCATTATTTTTTCGTCCAAAGACAAGTGATTGTCCTCTTTGAACAAATCTATGAATTGAAATTGAGCCTTCTTTACCTAAAGAAATAGCATCAATTGCATGTTTTGGTCCTGTAGCAACATCACCACCTGCAAAGATATCTTTGTCAGTTGATTGAAGTGTTTTAGGATCCACTTTAATGGTTTGATTTGGATTGATTTGAACATCAGTACCTTTTAATAATTCCTTCCATTCAATTGATTGACCAATGGCCATAATCACTTGATCAGCTTCTAATCGTAAGATATCATTTTCATCATAGATAGGATTAAATCTTTTGTTTTCATCAAAGATTTGTAAGCAACGTTTAAATTCAACGCCAGTGACTTTATTGTCTTCCACTAAAATACGATGAGGACCATAACCATTCGTGATGATAATATTTTCTTCTAAAGCTTCATGTATTTCATCTTCAAGTGCTGGCATAGAATCTCTTGATTCAAGACAAACCATGGTTGTCTTTGTTGATCCTTGTCTTAATGTTGTTCTTGCAACATCAATAGCAACATTTCCACCACCAATAACAACGGTTTTACCTTTTTGCTTTGGTTCTTTTTTTAGTCCAACATTTCTTAAGTATTCAACACCGGTTTTTACATTGATTGCATCTTCATTTTCTAAACCTAAACCTCGACCAGCCTGAGCACCAATAGCGACGAAAAATGCTTTAAATCCGCCTTTTCTTAGTTCTGGTATAGTGATGTCTTTACCGACTTCAACACCGGTTTTAAATTCAACACCAATTTCTCTTAAAACATGAATTTCTGCGTTGATAACATCCTTTTCTAAACGGAATGCTGGAATACCAAGATTTAACATACCACCTAAAGTTTTTTCTTTTTCAAAGACAGTCACTTTATAACCTTCAACCGCTAAGTAATAGGCACATGATAAACC
>JAQIBJ010000105.1 GCA_027859085.1 Mycoplasmatota bacterium | reverse complement strand
AGTGGCTAAAGTATTCTAGTTATTATTCTTAAAATAATTTACCTCTTTATTAAGAGTCTTTTAAGTATACCTTCTTTTATTATTAAAAATACTCTTGACTTCTAATAGTTAGTCACCTCTTCAACCAAAAAATTTAACTAAAACAGTCGTTGCTCCTCTAAGTAAAATTTATATTATCTTATATTATCTAAATCAGGCGCAATTCTTTTATGAGTTTCTTGTTCATAAACATTAGCAATACTTAACAATAAATCATCACTAAACTTACGGCCTATAAAGAACATACTTCTAGGTGTATCATCTATCAAAGTCTTAGCGACAACACTCACAACAGGATTCCCCGCAATTGGTGCATATTGTGTTCTTTTGATAGATGCTATTGCATCTAAATCATTTTCTTCTAATAATTTTGTCATCAGATTTGCTTTCTTATAATTATCTCTAAACTTACTTTGATATTCTTTGTCTCTTAAAGCACCAGTTGTATTTTCAGCTGCTTCAAAAATGGATTGTTTAAATTTCATTCGTTTACCCGGATCTTCTTTGTTAAATTCAATAATATCTTTTAAACTATGAACTTTATAATCCTTCATATATTTTTCCATGAAATAATTTAGGTCAACTTTAAAATCGTAAATTAATGTATCAAAATTCGATATGCTTTCAGCCTCGATTTTAAGCTCCACAATTTCTATACCTTTACTTTTTAAAACATCCTTTGCTTTTGCTTCAATTTTTAATTCTTCCTCAGAATAATCAAAGTTTTTAAATTTAACAAATCCAACTTTTGTATTTTTAACAGAAAGTTTAGTGGCATTTAAAAAATCTATTTTTTTATCTTTAATCAAATGTGTAGGTAAGTCCAACTCATCGTAACCATAAATGTATTCCATTAAAAACGCTAAGTCCTCAACTGTTCTTGCCAATGGTCCAGCAATATCTTGGTGATGGGAAATTGGAATAATCCCTGTTCTAGATGTTAATCCCATGGTCGGTTTCAAGGTTTGAACAGAATTCATTAAAGCTGGCGCTGTTAAAGAACCATTGGTTTCTGTACCAATAGACACTGGAATAAAATTACAAGCCACCGCTACAGCTGAACCCGTTGATGATCCAAGTGGATCAATGTTTTTACTATAGGGACTCTTCACTTGACCAAAACGGCCACCATAACCCGAAGGCATATCATCAAAACTCATAAAATATGCAAATTCAGAAAGATTTGCTTTCCCTAAAATAATCGCACCCGCTTCTCTTAATTTTTTAATAATATACGCGTCTTCGATACCATAATAATCTTTAAAAACAATTGAAGCAGCTGACGTATGCATCTTATCATTGGTTAAAATATTGTCTTTAACAACAACCGGAATCCCGTGTAATTTAGATCTTGGACCTTGATTCTTTCTTTCTTCGTCTAAAATTCTTGCGATTTGATAAGCATCTGGATTAATCTCAGCCATAGAGTTTATCTTTGGACCTGAAAAATCATATTCATATATTCTACTTAAATACATATCCAATAAATCGACAGATGAAAATTCGCCTTCATTTAAACCTTTCTCTAATTCACTTAAACTATATTCTTTCATATTAACTCCCTATTCATGATAATCTTGTGCAAGTCTGACATAATGTTTCGCGTTATCAACATTGGCTTGAATTTCTTCTTTACTAAGTTCTCTTATAATTCTCATTGGATTACCCATTACCAAAGTTTTCGGAGGTACTTTTTTTCCTGGTGGAACAATACAACCAGCAGCCACCATCGCATACTCACCGACCTCTGCATAATCTAAAATCACAGACCCCATTCCAATTAATGCATAGTCTTTAACCGTACAGCCATGAATAATCGCAGAATGACCAACTGTCACATGTTTGCCAATACTTGTGGGTGCATCTGTGTCAGTATGAACAACCACATTGTCCTGAATATTGGTGCCTTCTTTGATATGAACTTTTGCCATATCACCGCGAATGGTTGAATTAAACCAAATGTTACAATCTTTTTCTAAATGACAATCTCCAACAATGATACTACCAATGTTTTTAACTGTTTCATGTAGTTTTGGGGTTTTATCTAGATACTTCATGATACTCACCTTTCAATACTTTATGAATATGATTGATAATATCACTGGCAATCATTGATACTTCACCATATGTTTCTCTAGCATAAAATGCAGCTTTTGAATGTAATAAAACTGCCTTGATACTTGCACTTAATGGTGAATTATCAATCAGATAACTTGATATAATACCTGACAGAACATCACCGCTACCTGCGGTTGCTAAACCAGGATTTTTTGCTTGGTATAGATAAATATGTTTTTTATTAGCAATAACATTGGTTTGTCCTTTTAAAATCAAAGTCACACCTTTATCAACAATTTGTTTTATATAATCAAAAGGACGGTGTTCAACTTCATTCACTTCTACTGAAAACATATCACTAAATTCCTTTTCATGAGGTGTTAAAATGAAGTTAGGATTCTTAATATTCTCTAAATCAAAATATTTTAACCCGCCAGCATCCAATACAGTTTTAATGTCTGAATTGTTTATTTGATCATAAATTTCTTGATAATGATTATTGCCGGGCATCAGTCCTGGACCAAAAACGATCGAATCAACTCTTGAAAAGTCAATATCTTGGTTAATATCTTCATATATTACCTCTAGATGCTTCGCCACAGGGTTTTCTTGAAAAACACGAGCAATTCCCTGTCCAGACCTTAAAGCAGCTAAAACCGATAAATTAATCGCTCCTGGCATTGTTTTAGATCCGCCGATAAAATAGCCAAGGCCATACTGATATTTATAAGAATTATGAATTCTTTTTTTAGGCGCAATAGAAAAATCATCTTCTTTTATTAACTTGACCATTGTATCTTGTTTTTTTACAAGACCAATATCTAACACTTCAATATCACCATGATAATCCAAAGCATCATTAAGGATGTTGCCATATTTATAAAAACCGATAACACCAGTATAATTTGCTTTTATCGCTTCATTAAGCAATAAGCCATTATCAGGATGAATACCACTTGGAATATCAATTGAGTATATGACTTTTTCTAAACCATTCATATATCGAATTAAATCCAAGTATTTACCTTCGACAGGTCGAGATAATCCCGCACCGAAGATACCATCAATGATGTATTTAGAAGAAACCAAAAGCCTTTGAATATCTAAATCATTATCATTTGTTAAAAAAATCACTTTTGTTTCTTGAGTCACTTGTTTAAAATAATGATTAAAGCTCTTGGTTGCGTTATTCACGCTACCAATCACAAGCATTTTTGGTTTATATCCTAATTTCAATAATTCTAGAAATATCACCAACCCATCCCCACCATTGTTGCCAACACTTGATACAACTGTTATGACATTGTGGATCTCTGGTTTGGCTCTTTTAATAAAATCTTTGGTTAATTTCGTTCCAGCATGTTGCATTAAATCAATATCTGAGATTCCTGACTCTTTTAAAGTTAAAGCCTCAATCTCTCTCATTTCCTTAACAGATAATACTGATTCCATTGTTAATCTCCTTCAATTAAATATCGAGTTCAATTTGAACTGGACAGTGATCACTGCCAAAAATATCATTCAGCAAATCAACCTCTTTAACTTTATCTTTAATACGATCAGATACCACAAAGTAATCAATTCTCCATCCAGCGTTATTTTTTCTTGCATTAAATCTATATGACCACCAAGTGTATTTCACAGTATCTGGATATATCATCCTAAAAGTATCGGTAAATCCAGCATCTAGTAATTCTTGAAATTTTGTTCTTTCTTCAATTGAAAACCCTGGGTTTTTCTTATTAGATTGTGGATTTTTTAAATCCATTTCCGTATGTGCAACATTTAAATCACCACAAAGTATAACTGGTTTTATTTTATCAAGACGTGATAAATAACCTCTGAATCTGTCTTCAAAAGACATACGATAATCTAATCTTGCAAGCTCTGGTCTAGCATTGGGTACATAGACATTCACAAAAAAGAACTTTTCATATTCCAAGGCAATGATTCTACCCTCATCATTATATCCATCTCCATCAATACCATAAGTAATATTGAGTGGTTTTTCTTTTGTATATATTAAAGTTCCAGAATAACCTTTTTTATCTGCATCATTCCAGTATTCGTGATATCCCTCAAATTCAAACTCTTTTTGATCTTCTTGCATTTTAGTTTCTTGAATCGCGAAAATATCAGCGTTTACATCTTGAAAAAAGTCGTCAAAACCTTTTCTTCTCGCGGCTCTTAAACCATTTACATTCCATGTGGCTAACTTCATAAAATCATCCTTCCTCAACTTATCATCTAAATACAATTATATCATAACTCCTCGTTTTTTTCATTTAATCGGAACATGATTAAAACCCCTTTATTTTCATAAAGAGGTCTTTTTTTACAGGTCTTTTCGAACAAGGATTTCACCTGAACGATAAGCATTTAATAATTCCATCAAATCATTAATGGTTGATTTTAATTCTTGACCTTTTTTCGTATCATATATATAAGTTCTTCTTTGATTAATTTCTTCTGATCGAGTGACTGCTATGATATCTTTTTCTTCTTCAATTAACTGTTTATAGGTATCAAAACGTTCATGAGACACTAAGAAGTATGCATATGAATCAGAAATTAAACTATATCCACCAATATCAGTTTTATCACTGTATTGTTTACTCATACCTCCGTCAATAGTATATATGCGTTTATTAGCCAGAACGACTTCATCACCTTTTGTCACGTCCAGTGGAACATGGCCATTAATAATTTTTGATTTATTCTCATTCAAAGAAAATTCTTCATATATCATTTTCAAAATATCTTCTTTGACTCTTAATCTAAAATATGAATTTTTATATTCTTTATGCAAAGATTTTTCTTTTAAGAAATAACGTTCAAATGTCTTCATGGTTGATTTGGCAAACAATGGTGAATATCTTCCTTGCCAAAGGTACATAAAATAATCCTTAGCATAATGGTCATTGTCATAACGGTTATAATATGCACTTCTAATAATTTTATCTAATTTATCCATTAATGACTTCCCAGAGTAAGATTCACCATTTATGGTCATACTTGCAAACTTATCTTCAAGATCGAACGGTATCGCTGCATGGAACAACAGATTAAAATCATAGATTAAATACATGCTGCCTTTTTCCATTAAGTACCTTGCGTGTGATTGAATCATTTCATTATGCAACAATAATTGTCTTAAATGAAGGATCACATCTTCTTCATCTTTATTGAGTTTATATGGATTAAATGGGTCAATGGTAGGAAAAGTTCCATCTAATAAATCGTACACTTTACCTTCAATCGTAATCTGTTTGTTTTCATAATCGACTTTATTTAAAAGTAAGCGATCATCTAAGTGAAAATCAGGATTTCTTTCAATCACTTCTGATTCCAATTTAAATTGAATGATTGAAATCGCTTTATGTATTCTCGCTATAAAAGATAAATCTTCTAAACGATTGATATTAGAACTGTCTTTAGGATAAAAGACTTTACAGGGATCATGTCTATAGTATTTATCGGCTAACCTAGCAAGTGGTAGTAAATTAATACCGTACCCATCTTCAAAGGTATCTAAGTTATTATATCTTGCAGCCATGCGAATTATATTCGCTATCATCACTTTTGAGCCACAACTTGCACCCAAAAAGACAATGTCGTGATTTCCCCATTGAATATCAACGTTTTTCATTCTCAATAATTTTTCCATCACCATATGCGGCTTTGGACCACGATCAAAAATATCGCCAACAATATGCAACTGATCTATCGCCATTGAACGGATAAATCTAGATAACTCAAGAATAAACTTATTTTCTCTTTTGGTTTTAAAAATTGCATTGATAATCGCTTGATAATATTTATCTTTGTCTTCATGACTTCTTGATTCATAAATCAATTCCTGAATAATGTAAGAAAATTCATCAGGTAATGTTTTTCCAACTTTACTTTTTGTGTATTTACTGACAATATTTTTTGCCAATTGAATCATATAAAATAGTTGTTCTTCTAACAATTTTTGATAAGTTTCAGAATCAAGCTTTTTTTGATATTTATTCAACATATCTGTTGGGTAATAGATAAAGAAAGCAATTTGATTTTTTTTCTTAAAGTTCAAATCACCAAACAATAATTCAATTTTTTCTTTAATAATCCCAGAAGCATTTTTCAAGTAATGATTAAAGGCATCATATTCTCCGTGAATATCTGTCACAAAGACCTCTGTCCCTTTTGGCAAGTTTAAAATAGCGGATAAATTGATAAACTCTGTACTCACTGCTTGTACTGTGGGAAATTCCTTTGATAATAACTGCAAATATTTATTTTGATAAGGCATTATTATACTCTCCTTCTACATACTACTACTATTTTATCAAAAAAGAAATTTAATAACAACGTCAAGAAAAAAAAAGAACAAATTGTTTCCAATAAGTTCTTTACATAAATGCTTATTTAATATCGAATTTTACCAAAATTTGATGATCTAGTACTCTTAAAGTAAATGAATTCTTAAAGAATAATTTAACTTTATCGTCAGAATGAAATCATAACCAATGGTGAATTCTTGTCCTAAGTTAAATTCTAAATCATCATGATTCACAGTCTATAATAAACCACCTTAAATCATTTCAGATACCACGACTTTTCCACCAATCATATCTTCTATGATCATTCTTAATAATTTAGAACTAAGGGCTTGATTTAAAGCATTGTATAAGTCTATACTTACAATGAAGATAAATGAACCTTCTGCAAATGTATTCTTTAAATTAATTTAAGATTCTGATACTTTTGATAAAATATCTTGAGACTTAAATTGAATATCTTTTTTATTGCCATTGTAAATCACGTCATCTTAAAATGTGCAATTTTCATAGTTGCTGCTTCTAAAGTAGCTAACTCGATGTCTTTTGCACCTCTTAAGAGATTATCTAATTATCATTTTGATAATTCAAATGAAATTCTCGTTTCACATAAACTTTTATTATTATACAAACCGATATTAACATTTGAAGATTTGTTTTCAACAAAATTTAAGCGCCGGTTTTGACCGAAGTATATGATAGTCCAAAAGGCCTATTGACCTTTCTTTAATGATTTTCTTGTTGTTTATTGTATGGTAATAACTATTTCTGTTCTTTCATCAATTCCCTGACACGCTTGGTCTAAAAACAGTGCTAAATTTCTTTTAAAAATATCCGTAAAAATATCTTTTTATTTAATATTTAAACTATTCTTTTTTTTAAGAATCAACTTCTTCCTCGTCACCATGGTGACCAGCAATATCTCCTTCTTTAAATAAATTTTCTTTTAATTCTCGGTCTAATTCAGGAATCCTTCTTCTTAACCACTCTAAAGCCATTGCGGCATGTTCTAATTCTTCGTCTCTATTGTGTTTAAGAATTTTTTTTAGTTCAGGATCTAAAGCAACGTCCATTCTTTGATTGTACCAATCGACAGCTTCAAACTCTTCAATTAAAGATTTGAATGCCCTTGTTAAATCTCTTGTTTCTTTACTTAATAGTTCATATGGTTCATGATACTGTTCCATTATAAATCCTCCTTTTTCTTAATAACTCTAAATTCATTATAACACACCAAAAATTCTAAGTCAAAACATTAGAAAACATTATTTTAACTGAATTTCTTTTTCATATAGGTCAAAAATTGCTTTTTCATAAAGAATAAAGGTAAGATAGATTAAAAACAAAATAATGGTCACAAAGAACCAAATTTCAAACATTGCAGTTATATTGTATAGAATTAATAAAGTAATAGAACCGGCCCATATCACACTCATCCAGATATAGATAAGTTTTCGATATTCAGGAATAATGGTTAAAATATATTGAACAAGCGGCACCAATGCCAAGAGAAAAAACACCGCAATTAATAATGACGTCATAACATGCAATGTGTGCCAGAATGGGAGTTCGTTTTTTAATGCAGGAATCAAACCTGTCAGTATAATTGAAAATGAAGAGAGCCCTATAAAAAACGAACATTTCTTATCATTATAATTTATTAATTTCATGATAAAGATAAAAGATATTTCAATGGCTAGTCCTGATACAAATGCCCATATAATGAATATAATTCTCGGTCCCCAACCAAATCTATTCCCAATATTACTAAGTGTATATCTAAAAGGATCTTGCAAGGTGCCAAAGGCTATGGTTAATACAAGTGCAAATAACAAAAAAGTTATGATAAACATTCTCTGTTTTCTAATTTGTTTAAGTGATAATTTCACATTAACTTCCATTAGAACCATCTCCTTTTTATATATAAGTCCATTGTACCAAATATATACATATTCATCAATAACATCTCTTAACTATTAATTTAAAAAAACAGGCAAAGATTTGCCTGTTTTATAACTATATTAATTCAGAAATTTTTTCAGCTAAGGTTAACGATAAAATAATAAAAGTAATTCCAGCCAATAATAATGGATATCCCATTATTTTTTCTGTTTTTTCTTCTCTAGTCAATAAATAATCGTAAAATGATAATTCATCAACCTTCTTAGTAAATATTTTTTTCATGACATAACCCATGCCTCTGAATATTTTAGCGGCTCCAGATACAGTTAATAATCCAACACTAAACATTGTAAGTCCAATTACAAATAAAATATCTTCATAGGGATGAGGACCAATGTATAATGTTTGAACCAATACAACCACTAAGACAGATCCTACCACTAAATCAATTAAATATTTTTTTATCATTATTTTAAGACTTTTTTATACTCCGCGATTTCAGCATCATTAGCAAGAACCCAATGTTCTGTTTTGATTTCTTGAAGCACTGGTAGGTCATTTATATAATCCTGCATCGTAGGGTCATAAGTCACTAATTGTCTTGTTTTTACATATCTAGGGTCAGGCTGTGGAACAGCTGACAATAAAGATTTAGTATATGGATGTAAAGGATTTAAGAATAACTCATCTGCATCCGCTAACTCAACAAGATTTCCGTAGTACATAACACCTATTCTATCACTGAAGTATTTAATAACAGAAAGGTCATGAGCAATGAACATAATGGTAATACCTAAACGTTCACGTAAATCATTTAATAAGTTGATAACCTGTGCTTGAATTGAAACATCAAGCGCTGAAATCGGCTCATCAGCAATAATGAATTCAGGATTAACAATTAATGCTCTCGCAATACCAATACGTTGTCTTTGTCCACCTGAGAACTCATGTGGATAACGACTGGCATGTTCCGGTAATAAACCAACGGTTTCAAGAACATCATTGACTTGGTCATTAATGACACGCGGGTCTTTAACGCCAGCAATTCTCAAACCTTCCGCAATAATTTCTTTAACTGTCATACGAGGATTTAATGAAGCAATTGGATCCTGAAAGATCATTTGCATTTTTTTCATTAACTCATAATTTGCATCTAGTTCTTGTTTTTTGCGTTGAATATCATCTTTTTCAGCTTGAATTTTTTGATTGCGTTCTTCATTGATTTTATCAACAGTTTCCTTAAATTCTTGGTTTAATTTTTCTTTTTCTTCATCATTTTCAGCTGCCGCAATTGCTTCGCTTAAATCATGCTTATTTGATCTAATTATATCTTTTGCATCAATTTTAGCTTGTTTAATTGCTTGTTTATTGCCAAGATAGCCAGCTGATATAAGATTACCTAAAAAGAAAACTTCACCATCTGTCGGTTCATATAATTTAATGATTGTACGACCAGTTGTTGTTTTACCACAACCAGACTCACCAACCAAACCAAATACTTCACCTTTATAAATATCGAAACTAATTCCATCCACTGCTTTTACAACCAATTTGTTTTTTCCAAAACCAGAAGAGAAATGCTGTTTAAGATTGTTAACACTTAATACTGGTGTCTCATTCTTTCTACCCATTTGCCTTCACTCCCTTGTCTTGGTTTAACATACGATTGATTCTATTTTGTACGATTTCTGGCATTTCAACCTTAGGTGCATCTTTATGTAACAACCAAGTTGCTGCAGTATGAGTATCACTAACTTTAAACATTGGTGGTTGTCTTTCAAAATCAATTTTCATTGCATACTGATTTCTATCTGCAAATGCATCACCCTTAGGCGGATAAAGCATATTAGGTGGTGTACCAGGAATAGCAAGTAATCTTTCTTTAGAATTAATATCTGGCATTGATGATAATAATGCCCAAGTATATGGATGTCTAGGATCATAGAAAATATCTTCAGCAGTTCCTAATTCAACAATCTTACCTGCGTACATAACACCAATTCTATCAGCCATATTCGCCACAACACCAAGGTCATGGGTAATAAAGATAACAGATAAATCTCTTTCTTCTTTTAATTTGTTAATTAATTCAAGAATTTGAGCTTGAATGGTTACATCTAATGCTGTTGTAGGCTCATCACAGATTAATACATCAGGATTTGCTGTTAAAGCAATAGCAATAACAATTCTTTGTCTCATACCACCAGAAAATTGGAATGGATATTGTCTAAATCTTTTTATAGGTTGAGGGATACCAACCTCGTCCATAATTGTAACGGCGCGTTCAAACGCTTCTTTTTTAGTTACTTTTTTGAAACGATTTAATTTTTCTTTAATCTCAGAAATTTGATGTTTGAAATAGTTTTTTTCGATTTTTAATTCTTCTTTAGCAGTTTTAATTTCAGCATTTACTTCGATGACATCAAATTCGTATTGATTTTTAATTTCTTCTTTTTCTCTTGTGGTAATTGCGTCTTTGTAATCTTTTTTGTATTTATCTTTAAGTTTTTCTTTTTTCTGTTGAACTGCATTAAATTCCGCTTCTTTTTCCGCAACTTCTTTATGATGTCCTTCAGCAGATTCTCTTTCAGCTTCAACTTTTTCAATTTCAACTTTTGCTTTTGCCTTTTCGTCTGCCCATTCTTTTTTAACGACTGCTTTTGCTTCTTTTTTAGCATCTAAATAAGCTTTTTTTGCAGGAATAATTTTTTCGTTAAGTTCAACAATATTTTTTTCAAAGTCAAATTTTCTTTCGTGATATTCAGA
Source organism: Mycoplasmatota bacterium (assembly GCA_027859085.1). GTDB lineage: Bacteria > Bacillota_I > Bacilli_A > Izemoplasmatales > Hujiaoplasmataceae > Hujiaoplasma. The sequence continues at coordinate 3,850 of JAQIBJ010000105.1, read as the reverse complement.
TACTTCAGCTAATTTTTCCTTTAAAGCATCTGGATCAGAGTATTGACTTTTAACTTCGCTTATTTTTTCTTTAACCGCTTTTCTTTCAGCTCTTTTTTCTTCTTTGAATTTGGCGATTGTTTCAGCTTTTTCTTTTTTAAATCTAGATTTATCAGCAGTATAATCAGCTTTAAAATTAACAATATTATTTTTCAATGTTTCAATGTTTTTTTCATGTTCATCAATTTTCGCTTCATATGACTTAATTTCAGCTGCATTTTCTGTTTCTTTTATGTTTTTCTTTGCAGTAGCAATATCTAGTTTATTAAACTTGATATGATTATTGGCATCAAAAATATTAAATTCTTTTTGCTTTTTAAGCTCAGTAATTTTATCATCAAAATCTTTTTTAATGTCTCTCACACCAAAACGCACTGCATTTCTATAGTTCTTTTTATACTCTTTCCAGTCTTCTTTTAAGGCGACTTTATCATTTAAAAGTTCATGATAAACATTTTTTTGAGTTTTATAAATGCTTTTTTCTTTGTTTTTTAAACGTTTACCATTTAAAATCATACCTTCGGTAATTTGTTTACCAATTCTCATGATTGGATTCAAACTTGACATTGGATCCTGGAAAATCATACCAATTTTACTACCACGTAATTCATGATAGTGTTCTTCATCTACTTTGGTTAAATCTTGGCCTTCATAGATAACTTTACCACTTTTGATAAAACCATTAGCGGCTAAAATACCCATTATTGTTCTACTTGACACTGATTTACCAGAGCCAGATTCTCCAACAATCGCTAGAGTTTCGCCTTCATATAAATCAAAACCAATACCGCGAACAGCATGTACCAAACCTTGATTCGTTCTGAAAGAAACTGCTAAATCTTCAACGTGTAATTTTAGTTTTCTCTCTTCCATTATTCAGACCCCCTCAACGCTGGATTAAATGCATCTCTAAGTGCATTACCAAACATATTAAATGTAATCATAAGTATAGAAATGATTATCGCTGGGAAAATAGTTAAATGCGGATAATTTCTTAATTTGTTACGTCCATCATTCAATAATACCCCAATAGATACACCTGACAATGTTAACTTATCGATTCCAAATAATGAGAAACTTTGACCATGTCCGATACCAAATCCTAAGTAAGATAATGTTGCTTCACTAAAGATTACAGTTGGAATTAATAGAATACTTGATGTAATGATTGTACCAATACCATTTGGTAAGATATGACGGAAAATAAGTCTTCCATCTTTCGCACCTAATGTTCTTGAAGCCAATACATATTCACGACCTTTATATCGATAGAACTGAGTACGCGTGATTGACGCAACACCAATCCAACCAGATACAATCAAGATTAAAATCAAGGAAGTAAATCCTGCTTCAAAATAAGCCATAAAGATACTTAATGTAACTAGCCATGGGATACGACCAATAATTTCAGCAAAACGTTGCATAATGATATCTACTTGGCCACCATAGTAACCTGAGATAGCACCATAGACAACACCAATTGCAATGTTAATAAATGATACAAATAAACCGATTAATAAAGATGTTCTTAAACCAATCCAAATTAATTTAACCATATCATAACCAGCTGAACTCGTTCCGAATAAGAAATAAGGAATTTCATCATAGCCAGCATAGACGCGGTAATTCAACTGAATGTCATAAGTATAGAATGTCCCTTTACCAGGCACAACAACTGCATCATCGGTATTTCTTTGATAAATAATATTTACAGGACATCCATCATTAAACTCAGCATATGTTGCTCCATCTGGATCAACAGGTGAACCATCAGCATATGTACATCCTTGAATTAATTCTAAATACTCAACTCCAGAGAACCCTTCTACATCAACAGGTCCAAAAGCTTTGGCATAAGAATCAACAGTATAAGAAGCATTTAATCTTTGTCCACCTATTCTTAAAATATTACCAGTATAAACGATGTCTCTATCTTCACCTTCAAATAAATCAGTCACTAAATTAAAGCTTGATAGTTCAAATCCATCAGCATAAATTAAGTAATCCTCATCAGGTCCTTGATCTCCATAGTAAGAATTGTTTGTATGTGCGCTTAATCTTAAGTATTCAAGAACACCCGAATCTTTAGTATTAGATTCATATTGTAAAATAACTTTATATTTAGATGTCGCGAAAGTTAATTCTGGATGATTGGCTAAATCAACAGTGTACAAACCATCAACATAACTATCATAGGTTGTTTCATCAGTTGAATCAAGTACTAACACCATTGTTTTATCATCATTTTGATATTGAAATTGAACTTTAAAGGTTGCATCATAATTGCCTTCAATAAAGTCTTTGTTAAAAGAAGTGTTAAGATCAATTTTAAGTTCTAATTTTAATTCAGTTGGATTAAAAAGGTTTCCAACGATATTATTTTCAAATAAAACTCTACCTTCTTCACTAAGAACATAATCGCCGTTTTCATCTAATATAGGTTTTGTTGCATAAACACCTACAGGTTTTCCAGCCATACCTTGAGTTAACTGAACAGATCCACCTTCGCAGGTTTTTTCTCTATCAGTACACCCTTGCCAGTAATTTACTAGAGATCCTTCTTCGATATATTCATAATACTCACCAGCTGGTAAATACAATCCATCTATATGTTCATTTGTTTCAGGGTTAATATACGGATTGTTATAAGCTACTGGAATATCTTCAAAATCACTTGTACCATCAGCAATACCAAAATTTTCTAAGAAAGGCATTCTTGGTGGTAACTGTGAAAGTTGTGGTTCTAATGCTTCTGCATTCTTTGTACTAAAAGTTGGCACAAGAATAGATAACAAAATTAATGTACCCAAAATTGTTGTCGCAACAACATTCGTTTTATTTTTTGCGAAACGAATCATTGCATCTTTAAAGTACCCTATTGGTTTTGTTTGAAACTTTTTATCATAAATTTTATTCTCTTTTTGGACGAACTCAAAACTTGACTTATCAATACTTTCATCAGTCTTCTTTATGTTTTTTTCTTTATCAGCCATTATTTTTTCGCCCCCATTCTAATTCTTGGGTCAACCAATCCATAAGATAAGTCAACAAGTAATACAGCAAACAATGAAATAATTGTATAGAACGCTGTTACACCTAAAGCCAAGTTAAAGTCATAGTTATTTCTTTCGATTGAACGAATAAATATTCTCCCCGTTCCAGGAATACCATAAATTAATTCAATAACAACAGAGCCGCTCAATAAACCAACAAATGATCCAATAATTGCAGGAACAAGTGGAACCATTGAGTTTCTCATCGCATGTCTCATAACAGCTTGATTTTTAGTTAAACCTTTGGTTCTTGCTAATAATAAGAATTCAGACGTTAATACCTCAGTTAATTCAGCACGCGTGAAACGTGTTAAAGCGGCAATTGCTCCAAAAGACAAACCTAATACAGGTAAAATCATACTGGAAACTTGTTTACCAAAATCAGCCTGACCGGACACAAACTGGGTTGGAACCCATTCTAGTCCATATCCAAAAATCATTAATAAGAATGTCATTGTAACAAAACTCGGTATGGAAATAAAAATCATTACAGTTACTGATATAGCATTATCAGTAATAGAGTTTTTCCTTAGTGCTGCTAAAATACCTAATCCAAATCCGACAGGAATATAGAAGAATAAAGCAACTAAGTTTAATCTTAATGTAATTGGAATCCGCGATTTCAAAATTTCAAAAACAGGCATGTTAAACTGTACTTTTGTAGAACGTCCCCAATCCCATTCCGTAACAATGGCTTTCACCCAAATAAAATATTGCCTTGAGATTGCTACTGGTTCATACACACTATATTGTTCTTG
>JAQIBJ010000002.1 GCA_027859085.1 Mycoplasmatota bacterium | reverse complement strand
CAAGAAGCTGAAAAATTCGCAAGGGACAATAATTTAGGACTTTTCGAATGAGAATTTTTGCTAGATTTCTATATGCATTATTTGCAGTTGGTATCTTTTTAATGGCATTTCAGTTTTCTATTTATCAAATGAGAGAACAATATTATGAAGATATTTTCGGTGAATCGCTTGTAGATGAAGACTCTGATTTACCTGAATTTTATTATTTCTATGCATCATTTCCTGATTATCATAAATCAGATCCAGTGATTGAAATTGATCAAGATGGATATCAAGTCAGAGCATATGAAATTGCAAGAATAATTGAAGAGGAAGATGAGTTTTTAATCGAAGAGTATTTGTTCTTTATTGTATATCATGAAGATGTAGAACAACTTAGTGATGTTGAGACGATTAGATTAAAGAACGAAAATTTAGGAGATTATTTCGATGTCAATTTAATCAGGTATCAAGATTTAGATATTTTATCTTCTGTAAATGCAGAATCTTCAATGTTCTTGGTCAACAAAGAGGACATTGAGTTAGTAAATAATTATGACCAACTACAATTAAATGATATAAACAATAATTCTATAGTTGAAAGCGCTTTATCTTTAGACGATTCAGATTTTACTATAAAAAGTAAATTATTGACGTTCTATGATGAGCATAATGAATTTCCAACACATGAAACCATTCATTTGTTGGGTGACACAAGCATACAACCTAAAGAACAGGTTGTAACCACTAATAACTATCTTGTTGATGAATACATTTACATCATGGGAATTATTATGGGTACATATTTCTTGATATTAATATTTTCTACGTATTTTATTTTCTTTAAAAAAAGAAAAGAAAAAAGAAAACCATATGAATAAGGAAGTAAATACGAAAAAATTTAATAATATATGGATCATCTCTAAGATCCGAATAAAATCAAATAAACTATTTATTTAGGGGGACATATTAAATGGAATTAAGATTAGAGAATTTAACTAAGATTTTCACAAATAAGACAGGTACAGATTTAACAGCTGTTGATGATTTAAGCATAACGATTGAGTCAGGGACACTTGTTGGACTATTAGGACCATCTGGTTGTGGTAAATCAACAACACTTTTCATGATTGCAGGTTTATTAAAGCCTACAAGAGGTAAAATCTTCTTTGGAGAAGATGATGTTACAAGATTGGCACCAGAAAAAAGAGGAATTGGCTTGGTTTTCCAAAACTATGCATTATATCCTCATATGACTGTTTACAAAAACATCATGTTTCCATTAGAAAACATGGATGTTCCAAGAGACGAAGCAATTCAAAGAGTAAAAGACATGGCTGAATTGGTTGGTATTGGATCAATGCTTGATAGAAAACCTGCGCAATTATCAGGTGGACAGCAACAACGTGTTGCAATCGCGAGAGCACTTGTTAAAAAACCAAGAGTTTTATTACTAGATGAGCCACTATCTAACTTAGATGCTCGTTTGAGATTGCAAATGCGTGAAGAAATTAAGAGAATTCAAAGAGAAACTGGAATTACTACAGTTTTCGTAACGCATGACCAAGAAGAAGCTATGAGTATTTCTGATAAGATGGTTGTTTTAGACTTTGGTGTTCAACAACAATATTCTGCACCACAAGAAATGTACAACACGCCAGCAAACTTATTTGTTGCAAAATTCTTAGGGAACCCTCCGATTAACTCTTTTGAAGCAGAAGTTAAAGGCGGATTCTTAATGTTAAATGACCAAAAATTTATGAAATTTAAAGAAGTTAAAGACGCATCATATATTTTGGGTATGAGACCTGAACATTTTAAAGTATCAGAAAAAGATTCAGAAGAAAAAATTAAAGTTGATATCAAAGACATCTTCCACGTGGGTAGAGATACAATGATTCACTTTGAATTAAACGGACAAAATATTCGTGCATTGGTTGATTCCGATTCAGTGGGAGACAAAGATAAGACTGTAGATCTTACATGTAAACGCAAAAGAGTTTATATCTTTGATAAAGATACTGGAAAGGTAATCAATCATGGCTAGTTTAATAAAAAACATTAAAAGTTCTTTCAGAAAGATGACGACTTCAATTAAAACATTTTTCTGGGATTTGAGAAGAGCTTCTAATGCGAGAAAGAAAAAAATTGGAGCATATTTAGATAAGAAAAATTTAAATCTTGCAACAAAATTCCCAGGATGGGCAAGAGCATTAGTTTATTTGTCTCCTGCACTGATTGTATTATCTGTATTTACGTTTTGGCCAATTATAAACTCATTTAGATTGATGCTTTATGAAGGCTATAACATGAGTAACAATACAATCACTGGTTATACAATTTTTGGTAACTTTATTAAAGTTATCAATGATGAGAGTTTTCTTTTTGCAGCTTCACATACAGAAGGAACTGCAGTTATGAATACTTTAATCATTGTATTTATTAGTGTGCCTGTGTCGATTTTCTTATCATTATTCATTTCTGTAGCATTAAATTCAATTAAGCCTTTAAAAGGTTTCTTCCAAACGATTTATTTCTTACCATATGTAACCAATACGATTGCGATTGGTCTGGTTATTGCTTATATGTTTAAAGCAGATGGTGGTTTAGTAAATACATTATTTGGTTTAGGTAAATATTCTTGGGTTGAACAAGGCGCTGAATACTGGCGTTCAATGTTCGTTTTGATTTTCTATGCAACTTGGGGTACATTGGCTTTTAAAATTATGGTTTTCTTAACCAGTATTCAAGGTATTGATAAACAATACTATCAAGCTGCAGCAATCGATGCAACACCGAGAAGAAGAATCTTTTCAAGAATTACTGTGCCACTAATTTCGCCAATGATTTTCTATATCTTGGTGACAAGTGTTATTGGTTCATTTAAAATTTATAATCAAATTGTTGCGTTATTCGGGGTTACTGGTCGTCCGGCTGGTGCAAACTATACAATGCAATCTATTGTTATGTACATCTACCAATACATTGATGGTGGCGGAAATAACTTGTCGATTGCAGCTGCAGGATCGTTAATCTTGTTTGGTATTATTTTGGTCCTTACTTTGGTCCAAATGCAAGCCAGCAAGAAACGCGTTCACTACTAAGGGAGGCGCTATAAAATGAATAGAGAATTATTTAAAAAATCTAATAATTTAGAAAAATTTACATTTATTTTTGACATGATAGCAATTATTGCTTATATCGTGCTTTTCCTTGTTTTCTTTGGGATGTTACAATATCCTATCGATCCAGCAACGAATGAAGTTATATTAGAAGAACTAGAGTTCTTCTTTCCAGTATATGAATTTTTAGGCAATAATATAACATATGGTCAAATGAATTTAATCATCTCAATCTTAGTGATTTTCATGGTTGTTTCTGTACCGATGTTTGTGATTAATTATAAAAAATTAAGAACAAGAACAGTTTATGAAATGGATTCATATGTCGCAAGTTCTAAGTTTACGAATGCAATCATTAATTTATTATCATTAAATATTGTCGGTTTCGTATTAAGGATTTGGAATATGTTTATCGTTATTGAATTCGTTAAAGGTTATAAACCTAAGGATTTCTTTAAGAGTATTATTCCAGCAATCAAAGATAAATATAAAAAAATTACGACTAAAAAAGAAAAAATTGATGAATCAGACTATGATGATGCAACTTATACATTAAAGAAAAATATTCGTCGTCAAAACATTGCATATGTGATGAGGTTATTATTGACTTACTTTTTCTTAGTATTTATGGCTTTAATTATCATCATTCCATTCTATTGGATGATCTTAACATCATTAAAAGATTTTACAGGCGCTGTATCTACATCACCTGACTTCTTTATCGGTTTATCAAGAATGAATTGGATTAACTTTAAAGTTGTATTAGAAGAATTAAACTTTGGGTTATATATTAGAAATACTGTTACTGTTGCCGTGTTCTCAACAATCGGTACCGTTATAACAACGATTCTTTCTGCTTATGCATTCGCAAGAATTGAATTTAAAGGTAGAGAATTGTTATTTACAATCTTAATTATGACGATGATGATTCCTGGGGAATTATACATTATTACCAACTTTATTACAGTTAGTAAAAATGGATTAGGATGGGTTGGAACAGATAATAACTCATATTTCCTAGCGATGATTATTCCATTTGTGACGAATATTTCATTCATCTTCTTCCTAAGACAAAACTTTAAACAAATTCCTGAATCATTATATAAAGCTGCACGTGTTGATGGATGTAGTGACTTTAAATATTTAACAAGAGTCATGGTTCCAATAGCAAGTCCAACAATTTTCACCATTACAATTTTAAATGTATTTAGTTCATGGAATGCTTATATTTGGCCAAGAATTATTACTGGTGTAGGTGGAGAAGAAGGTAAACAATTCTGGTTGATTTCAAACGCCTTAAGAGATACAGCATTCGTCCAAGATAATGGACGTGTGATGTACAACCTTCAGATTGCAGCAAGTACCTTGGTTACAGTACCGCTATTAATTGTATTCTTCGCATTTAGAAAATACATTATGAATGGTATTGGACGAAGCGGTACGAAAGGATAAGGGGGCAAAAAATATGAAAAAAATATTACTATTTACAGCAAGCATATTTTTAATTGTAGCAATGATGGGATGTCCTTCTAGAGTGAATCGTGGACCAAGTTTTAACCGTATTGAAATAGTCAATGGTGAAGAAGTGTTACTTAATTTGCAATCATTGTCTTCAAATACTTTCCAAAGAGACAAAGAGGCATTTAATAATAATCCAGTAAATGAAGGAGAAACTTTCAATTATAAGGATGTTTATGGTGACGAATACATTATTTATGAACATACACAAGGCACGGTATTTCATCCGAATGACATGTTAAATGATTTAACAAATGAACAAAACGTAATAGCGATTGATTATATTCAAGACTATGTTGAAGTTGGCGCAAATAGAGATTATGTTAATATTTCTGAAAATATTCTAGTGACCTCATTCTTTGATATTTGGAGTGAAGATGATTTTGATGGTGAACTTACACCCGATGAAGAAGAATTACTAGGTCAAATAAAAACTGATTCTAATGGTGATTACGTTTATGATCAAGACAAGATGTTACTACCTCAAATTTTCTCTGCTGGAGAAGTTATGGAGTTTTCATTATTGGTCACAGATGATGATGGCGCTGAATCAACTATCAGTGGACTAATTATTATTGTTAAGTAATTGTTAAATAAGTATTATTCAATTGGAAATACATTATACGATGTTGTATAATGGAGATATAGAAATTATAGAAAGACAATTTATATTTTCGAGGAGGAAAAAATGAAAATTAGTAAAAAAATACTGAGTATCTTTATTTTAGCACTATTTGCAATCGCTTTAATTGGTTGTGGTGGTACAGGAACTGAAGTTACGACAGAAGCACCGACGACAGAAGCACCGACGACAGGTGATACAACAACAGGTGATACAACAACTGAAGAACCTTCAGATGATACTCCACCTAGATTTGTTGGATTATTTTCGAACCAAACTTACTATAGAGGGTCTCGAGAATATGACATTTTAGAAGGTGTAAAAGTTCTAGATGCACAAGATGGAGACATTACTGAAGACATTAATGTTGTTGGTAGTTATTCATTAACAAGAACAGGATCATATACTGTTTATGTAACAGTCGAAGACAGTGATGGAAACTTAATCAACAGACAAGTTTCAATTACTGTAAAAGATTTAACCGCTTATACTATTCCTGATGAATTAACAACAGATCCTATTGAAATTGAATTATGGCATTCAAATGGAGCGACAGTTGAAACTGCATTGCTTCAATATGCTGTTGATTTTCAAGATTTATATCCTAACGTGACAGTCAGTATCGTTGCGAGTGGGGCTAACTATGATGAATTAAGATCAAATGTTGTTAATGCAATTCAAGGTGGACAACTTCCTAACATCGTTCAAAACTATCCTGACCATGTTATGGAATACATCGACAAAAACGCTGTTATTCCTATGACACCATATATTTATGATGATATTCATGGATATGATCCAGATGTTGAAGAAGATTCTTTCTTAGATATTGTTTTAAGTTATAGAAGAGAAAATTCACAATACACTTCTGATGGAGAATTTTATTCTATTCCATTCAACAAATCAACAGAAGTTATGATTTACAATAAAACTTTAATGGATCTTTTGGTTGAAGAAGGTATCATTGATGAAGTTCCTGATACATGGCAAGGTTTATTTGCAATCTCTGATGACATGAGAAATTATGCGATTGAAGATGATGGTGTTATTGACCAAATTATTGATATTTTAAATCAATCACCATCAAGTTCGGTCCATAAAAACGCAGAAGAAAGACAAAACATTAAAGATAACTTTGTGCCAATTACTTATGATTCACCAGCCAATGCTTTTATTACGTTAACTAGACAATGGGGTGGAGAATATACAACTATTAATGCTGAAAGACAAGGTGTAATATTATTTGATAACACTCAAACATTATCTGCAATGAGTTATTTCTATGATAACAGAGATGAAGATGCAACACCTGGTGCATTCACTGTTCCTAATAGATGGGGAACTGAATATGGATCAGATGCATTTAAAACTGGTCAAACAGCCATTACATTTGGTTCAACTGGTGGAGCAAGATACAATACGCCAACAGTTGTAAATGATGAATATTCATTTGAATTTGAAGTTGTACCAATGCCTTATAATGCTGACATGCCGCAAAATAGAACTGCAATTCAACAAGGAACAAACATGTCACTTACAACTGCTGGTACAGATCAAGAAAAATTAGCATCATGGTTATTCTTGAAATTCTTAACAAGTAATGAAGTACAATTAGATTTCGCATTAGAAACTGGTTATTCACCGGTGAGAACATCTGTATACTCTGAACCTTCATATGTTCAATTTACAAACGGTTTAGATTCAGATGATAATCCACTTGGTGGAGAAATGCTAATGAAATCAAAAGCCGCAAATGCTGCAATGTTACAAGCTGATTATTTATTCTTCGATCAAGCATTTGTTGGTTCTTCAAAAGCAAGAGCTGAAGTAGAGTCTGCGTTTGAACGTATCATATTAGGTACAGATGGCGACAAACAATCTATCATTGATGGTGCAATCGCTGCAGCTAAATCAGCAACAGAAGCGGTATTAAATTAATTTAAAAAATTAATTTAAATATATATAATAATATTTATTTCTAAAAGGAGGAATAAAATGAAGTTTAACAAAAAGTTATTTAGTCTTTTATTTGTTGCACTACTTGCTTTAGTATTAGTAGGATGTAACGGTGAAGACACAACGACTGAGGCTCCGACGACGGAAGCGCCTACAACACAAACGCCTACAACAGCCGGCCCGGTAGATTTTCAATCTGCTATCGATCATTTAGAAACTGAGTATGCAAATACTTTACTAAGTGATACATTTGAAGCAACTGAAGATCTTACACTAATCAATTCTTTTGGTGATTTTACGTTTACTTGGTCTAGTAGTAATACTGACTACTTAGCAAATGATGGTACGATAAGTCGTCCATTATTAACTGAAGGAAATCAAACTGTTGTTTTAACAGTAACAATTTCTCAAGGTGAAGAGTCAGAAACTGTAGACTACTTTGTAACAGTAAAAGCATTAGAAGAAAAAACACCAGCTGAAATAGCTGATGAAGTATTCTTATTTGTTTTTGCAATTCCAAATAATGAATTTTGGACTTCTGCAGACACACTTAGTTTAGTGACTACTGGAGAAGATAATGACAGTAATGAATACACAGTCACATGGACAACATCACATTCTGAATACATTACAACTGAAGGTGTAATTTCTCAACCTGATGGTGTAGATGTTGATGTAACTTTAACAGCGACAATCACTGTTGATAGTACAGAATTCTCACAAGATAGAGTATTTACTGTTGCTAAAATGGCTGAAGCTACTGAAGTAGCATCAATCGCTGCAGCAATTGCTTTAGGGCAAGATGCTTATGTCAGAATTCCTGGAGTAACAGTTATCGCATTGTATGATAGCGGAGACGTATTCTTTACAGATGGAACAGATATTCTTTATATCTACTCACCTCCATTTGACGCTGTTGTCGGTAATGTATATGATTTAACTGGTTCAATTGATTTTTATTACAATGCACCACAATTAGCTGGTTCAGATACACATCCATTAAGAGCTGCTGATTCAACTGCTGCTGTAACAAGCGTTACTTCTGTAGTAGCTGCTGGAATCGAAGATATTATTTCAGCAACGTCAGTTCCTTCATCAGAAGCACCACATGAATACATTCAATATGAAGTAACTGCTAGCGTTTATTATGAAGAATCATGGGGTAACTATTCAGTATTCTTAGTACCTAGTGATTATGATTTTGACGCTGATTTAGCAACAGGAGCTACACAACCTAATGGCGATGCAATTATGATTTATTATCATTCAAATATGGATGTTTTAGAAGCATTCCATGGTAAAGAAATCACAATTGATGTCATCATGCAAGGTTATAGAACAGACAAATCTGATTTCTATGCAAACTTCTTTGGAACTGCTGATGATGTACAATTATCATTCGCAAATGATGCTGACGCAGTAGAAGCTGCATTAGGATTAGTTAATTTCCCTTATTCTGTAGTTGAAAGTGAAACTTTTGATTTAGTTACTGATATGTATGGTGTTACAATTGCTTATACAACTAGTAACTCAACAGTGTTTAATACAACAACTGGTGCAATTGATGTTGCTGCATTAACAGTACAAGAAACAATTACAGTAACTGCTACAGCAACAAAAGGAACTGAAACTGATTCAAAAACAATTTCAATTAAAGTTGGACCACTTCCAACTAGCGACATTTCTGCAGTACTTGGTTTCTCTAATTCAGATTTAGCGAAAATCGAAGGTACAGTAGTTGCTGGTGGATATCACGGTTTATTCTTTATCCAAGATGGAACAGATAATATCGCATTATACTTTGATGCATACTCAGATGATTATGATACATGGATGACATTATTAGAAAGTAATGTTGGAAATGTAATGGTAATTACTGGGGAAAAAGATACATACAATGGTTTACATCAATTAAGAGTTAGCGACGCTACTTTTGTTGAAGCTGGAACAGCTGTTACAGCAACAAATATTGATGGATTAACTTTAGATGAAGCTGGATTACTTGCTCATCAAGGTGAATTAGTTGAATTAACTGG